>CAYWPS010000001.1:0-5002 GCA_964460165.1 uncultured Ruminococcus sp.
AAGTACTGGTGTCCGGGAGTCTCCAGCATATTGATGCCGTATCCATCGTACTCAAACTGCAGCACGGATGAGGTGATGGAGATACCTCTCTGCTTCTCAAGGTCCATCCAGTCGGAGACGGCGTGCTTATCGGACTGCTTGCCCTTTACCGAGCCCGCGGACTGTATTGCTCCGCCGTAAAGAAGAAACTTCTCGGTCAGGGTCGTTTTACCCGCGTCGGGGTGGGATATGATGGCGAACGTTCGCCTTCTTTCGATTTGTGAGGTCAATTCAGACATATTTACCGTTTTTCCTTATTTCCGCGCACATTGGCGCATATTATATCTATTATATAATATCATCAAAACTTTATTTTGTCAACCGCAAAGACGCTATTTTAAGAAAGAATGCGGGCTTGCGATTTTTTTATTTTTCCTTGAACTTGACATAACAGCCGATAGCGTGTATAATATTGCATATCCAAGCGAGCGTCGGATCGGCGCTCTTACGGCTACTCAAAAAAACGAAAGGAAAGGTATGAAAAAGGCAAGCGAACTCGATATATCGGGAATCGAAAAGAAAATCAACTACACCTTCAGGGACAAATCCCTCCTGACACAAGCCTTCACCAGAACGAGCTTCTGTAACGAGGTAAATCCCACGAGCAAGGTAAAGTATCACTCCAACGAGGTGCTCGAATTTTTCGGTGACGGAGTCCTCTCTCTGTCCATAATCTCATTTCTCCTGAAGGAATGCACCGAACGATACGAGCACGGCATCAGAACAGAGCTCGGCGAGGGTGACTTCTCAAACATTAAATCCAAGCTCTCCGACAAGCAAAATCTGTCAAAGAGCATGAAGGCACTCGGCCTCGAAAAGCATCTTTTGATGGGAGAGGGCGACCTGAAGCTCGGCATACAGAACGAGCCGTCGGTAATGGAGGATCTGTTTGAAAGCATCGTCGGAGCGATATTCATAGACTCGGATATGAACATACACGCCGTCATCAACGCGGTATCGGGCATGCTGGATATGTCGGTCTACACCGACAGACAGAAAATATCGCAGAGCGCAAAAAACGCCCTGCAGGAATGGTGCGCGGATAAAAATCACAAGCTCCCCGCTCCAAGATACGAAACGCTGTCAGAGGACGGTCCCGATCACAAGAAAACGTATATGCGGGGCTGCTACATTGGCGACAGGCTCATGGGGCGCGGCATCGGAAAGAATTTCAAGCTCGCCGACGCGGCGGCGGCAGAGGACGCATTAAAGTCTCTCATGGCTCAAAAAGAGCAGAATATGCAAAGCAAGGTTGTCAAAAGTGAGCAAAAAGCAACCGACACCAATGCATCCAACGCTAAGTGTTCCACGGCAAAAGCAAAAAAATCCGTGTCAGAGGCATCCGCACCCGTAAGGTCTATGCAGACTCGATCCGCCGACAGAAAGCAAACGAGCTCGGCAACGCTCTTAAAGAATTACGCGACGTCGAATAAGAAGCCGTCACCGACCTTCAAGGATCTCGGCGAGAGAAAAAGCGGAGCTAAAACAGAGTACGCGGTTGAGTGCTCGTTCATGAACGAGACAGCTCTCGGAGTCGGCGCGGGCAGACTCGAGGCGAGAGAAGCTGCGTGCCGACTGATAGCCGAAAAGCTCGGCATCGGCAAAAAGAAGACGGCGGCAAAAGCGAAGGGCGATCCGCAGGATCAGAGAAAGCCCGCCGCAAAATCCAACACCGCAGCATCAAAAAGCACCAAACCCTCGCGTAAGCATCAGGGCGAAAAAAAACAAACAGCGCAAGCAAAATAAAATAAGGGTCGCCCACGGGCGACCCTTTTACTAATCTTAAGAAAGATTGTGTTTCACTTTATTATTCAGTTTTAAGTTCAAATCGTGTAGTAAATGATTCTGACACGTAATACCTCTTAGTTGTTCATTGGCTTATACCTGAATAGTCGACGGGATTTATCCCTTTCGTCGGATAAACCCGAATTGCTTACTGCCTCTTCCGCGTGCTCGGTCAAGTCCTTTCTGTGAATTACCGCCGGCTTCTGTCCGGGAAACGGGCTGCCGTAACACACCCCACTTAACTTAAACGCGACTGACCACGTCACTCTGATCCTTGCCCTTTTTTTATGGGCGAATCCTTATTTTCGGTCCATCATAATAACTCCGTTTTACCGATTATATATAATGCCGGGAAATATATTTCGTGGTTTTTTCGTTTTTCTGTTTTGTTTTTAGGATTTCCTCTGTGGTGAATAATAACGGGTAACAAAAATATATTGTCACGGGTAAATTGTTCAGAACATTGGTTTTTCCTGCCTTTCTCCGGGGAATCATTCCCGGTTTTTCAACGAATTTTCGAGCTACCTCTCCGGTGCTATAAGACCGTAGCTGCCTTCCTTACGCTTATACACGACACATACGTCGCCGGAATCGGCATCGGTGAACGCGTAGAACGAGTGACCTATGAGATTCATCTGAAGGATCGCTTCCTCGGGTGTCATAGGCTTAAACGGGAAGCTCTTTACCCTGATTTCAAACGTGCCCTCCTCGACGTATTCGTCATCATCGTCTTCCGTAATAACGAAGGCATCTGTTTTCACCTTTTTCTCAAGTCTGGTCTTATTCTTTCTGATCTGCCTTTCGAGGCCCTCGACTGCCCTGTCAAGAGCTGTAATGAAGGTATCGCTCTCCTCCTCGCATCTGAAGGTCGTACCTCCGTAATTTACGGTAATTTCGATTATCTTCACTCCTTTGCGAACCTTGCAGGTGACAAACGCTTCAGTATCCTCGCCAAAAAACTTGTCGAATTTAAGAAGCTTCTTATCGACCGCTGCCTTGAGTGAATCACGGACCGTCATTTGCTTTCCGTAAATCGTAATCTTCATACCGTTTACCCGCTCTCAAACGAGAGCTTCCTTTCGTGTGGAATACAAAACGAGGAATTCCACCGTAGCCCAAGATATCAAAGATCGTGTTGAGATATATCGGGGTATTCCCCCTCTTGCAATAACAGTATAGCATATAAATTGTGAAAAGTAAACACCTTTTTCAAAAAATTCATAATTATTTTTATAAGTTGTGTACAAAGTGTAAAATATGATGTTCTTTACAGCAAATATAAAAAAATCTATTGACAAGAGGACGGAATTATGATAGAATTGATTTTGGTGGGTGAGCAAATTGCCCATCTTTTTTTGTTTTCGGGCAGTTTTTATCAAAAGCGGATCTGCTGTCGGGCAAGCAGATGTAAGGTAGATGTAAGGTAAAAGTATTGGTTAAAAGTATTGACTTTAAACCCAAAATATAGTATGATTATACCATACCGAAAATATTTCGTCGTTTGACAGAAAGGTGAACAACATGAACTTCGTAGAATATATCAACGCCGCGCTCGCAAAGGGAACCATCGGCGCGTATATCTCCGTCGGAATCTTCGCACTGATCGCCGCTAACGCTCTCGCGGGTGCTTACTACGGCGCGACACGCGGATTCACAAAATCCGTTATCCGACTTTTTACCGTCGTAGCATCGGCTATCTGCGCCCTGTACGGCGTAGTCGCGGTGTCCAACATCATCGTAAACGTTGCTACCAATAAAGCAAACGAGGGGGCTAAAACCGTTGACGCTCTGCTCGACTCCATCTTCCCCGGTCTTGTGGATTCAATGCCCGATATGGTGAAGCCCATCCTTCAGGAGATGGATTCCGGAACGGCAACCGTATTTGTTATGATGGCGGTCGCAATCATCATAACCCCCATTCTTTTCATCGCATTCTTCTATCTGTTTAAGACCCTTTCGTTCATGTTATACAAGCTCCTTGCGGGACTCGCGGGCGCTATCAGCTACGGCAAGGGCATCGTCTCTACTCTTCTCGGCGCAGCCGTAGGTCTTATCCAGGGCGTTATCATCGCCTCCGTCATCATCATCCCCATCGGAGGTCTTTGCGGTATCGCCACGGAAGCCAGGGCTTCCCTTCTCGAAAACGAGGAGAATCCCAATGAATATATACAGACGGCGTACGCCACGGTAATCGATGATCTCGCCGACAACCCCCTCTTTGAAACGATAGATAAATTCGGAGGCGGCGTCGCATACGAGAACATGACCACCATCAGCATCAAGGGTAAGAGGATCGACATGGGTGATGTTTGCGTCGATGCCGTCAAGGTGGTTACCGATCTGCTCCCCGTCGCAAGATCCGACTTTGACTGGAAGCATCCGACCGACGCGGATCGACAGGCGTTCGAAAGCGTCGTGGCTGACGTTGGTAACGACGAGCTCATCGCCGCTCTCGTCTCTGACATTGTGCGCGGCGCTGCCATCTCGATCAAAAACGGAAATATCAACCTTGGTCTTTCACAGGCAACGAATATACTTGTCAATGACGTTATGACAATGTTCTCGACAAGCACCAAGGATACCATCGAGGGCGACCTTGACGTAGTCGTTGACGTTTACTTCATTATCTGCGACCGTCAGCTGTTCGACACTCTGTCACAGGGCGACCACTTCGATATCAGAAATATTATGACCGATAAGGACGAGAACGGAAAGAGTACCTCGGACGTTATAATCGCAAGACTTAACGAATACGACAGAGCGCTTCCCATCGTCACCTCATTCACCAAGATCTCGCTTACCGTCATGCACGGCTCTTCCGCGTTTGATGAAAACGCCGATGCGCTCTACGAGTCGGTCAAGAACGACGTATCCGGAGCTCTCTCGCTTAACAAGTCTGACTTTGATACCGAGGAGGAATACAGAACAGCCGTATCCGACGATCTCGACAAGGCTCTCGCGAACAACAATATCCGGGTCGAAGATGACGTTAAGCAGGGCATGGTCGATTATATCGCTGAGAATTACGGTGACTACGAGGGCGAGATAACCGAAAAGGAAGTTAACGACGCGCTTCTCTCCTACTATCAGTCCTACTCCGCATCCAAAAACAATAGCACCTCCGAGGATACTACTCCCGAGGATACTACTCCCGAGGATACTACTCCTGAGGATACTA
>CAYWPS010000001.1:5102-77390 GCA_964460165.1 uncultured Ruminococcus sp.
CTCCCGAGGATACTGCTCCCGAGGATACTACTCCTGAGGATACTACTCCCGAGGATACTACTCCCGAGGATACTACTCCTGAGGATACTACTCCCGAGGATACTGCTCCCGAGGATACTACTCCTGAGGATACTACTCCCGAGGACACTGCTCCCGAGGACACTGCTCCCGAGGGTGAATAACAACAAAATAGGGAGGACATTTCGGCTGATAAACCGATTTGTTCTCCCTATTTTTCTGTCCGTGAAGCTTTTGCTGGCGCAAAGGTGAATTTGCCTCACTTACCTACCTTTCAGTATATAGCGTCCCTTGACGCAGCCCCCGCGCCTCCAGAGAAGCTCTGATAAGCTCTATAATTCGGTTTTTATCCTTATTCCATTCGGGCGCGACAAGCAGTCCCTCGGGGCAATCCCCCGTTACACGATGCACCGTGATATCAGGA
Organism: uncultured Ruminococcus sp.; assembly: GCA_964460165.1. Taxonomy (GTDB): domain Bacteria; phylum Bacillota; class Clostridia; order Oscillospirales; family CAG-272; genus UBA1740. The sequence continues at coordinate 5,545 of CAYWPS010000001.1, forward strand.
CGGAGTCTCGCGAGCGATCTCGCGGCAAGCCCGACGTATTCATCAAGAGACGGCGGCGTATACTTACCGGAACGATACATATCCGCAAGAGCAGTGCCGTCCATAACGTAGATGGAGTGTATCTTGACGCCCCACGCCCCCGACTCGTTTATAAGATCTACGGTCGCGTCAATATCCCTCTCGCTCTCTCCCGGCAATCCTATTATCATATGCGTGACAAATGGGATACCGTGTGAATTTAAGATCCCCGCGGCTCGGCGATAGATATCGGTAGGATAGCCTCGGTTTATGATCTTCGCCGTCGCATCGGACGCGCTCTGGAGTCCGAGCTCCACCCAGACGTCAACCCTGTCCCTATACGAGGCTATGAGCTCGGCAACCTCCTCGCTTATACAGTCGGGGCGTGTACCGATCGCAAGCGCCGCTATCCTGTCGCTTATGAGCGAGCTGTCATATCTTTCCTTCAGCACAGAGATGGGCGCATATGTGTTGGTGAAGTTCTGAAAGTAGGCGACGAAGCGCGCATCCGCCCTGCCGTTTGCGAGCTGCCTTTCGACCTGCTCGCGTATGCTCGCGGTAGGATCGATATGCTCTCCCGCGCCGCGCTCTCCGCAGTATATACATCCGCCGGTACCGCAGGTGCCGTCTCTGTTGGGGCATCCGAATCCGCCGTCGATGCATATCTTTGACACCCTTACTCCGTATTTGTTTTTCAGATACGCCGCGAGATTGTTGTAAAGCACGTCGTAACCCCCTCTCCTCAGGATACTATTTTTCATTTTATCATAAACTCACAAAAATTGCAACAATCAACGGATTATTTGGAGAAAAACGGATTATAATCAAGAATATACAAATAAATCCTGAGAATATTTCGTTTTTTCGATATTATTGTCACTTGACAATTGCGCGTGCGTATGATAAAATAAATAGAAAAGTTTTAACGAGGAAGGACACGATATGAAGGCTTTGTTCAGAAACGCTAACGTATATGCTAACGGCGAATTCAAAAAGCAGACTATGCTTCTTGACGGCGCTACCCTTTCTGTTTTCACGGGCGACGTATCCTCTATAGATTTCCCCGTGTTTGATAATATTGCTGTTTTCCCCGGTTTCTGCGATGTCCACGTGCATTTCAGAGAGCCGGGTTTTTCTTATAAAGAGACCATAGCATCGGGATCTTCAGCCTCGGCGCGCGGCGGCTACACAGCCGTATGCACTATGCCGAACCTCATCCCTCCGCCCGACTGTCCGGAGAACCTTAGGATACAGACGGACATCATCGAGCGTGACGCGACGATCGCCGTATTCCCCTACGGCACGATAACCAAGGGTCAGATGGGCGAGGAGCTCGCAGACCTTGAGGGCATGAAGGACTCGGTCATCGGTTATTCCGACGACGGAAAGGGTATTCAGACCGAGGAGCTGATGCTGGAGGCTATGAGGAAGGCTCGCTCGCTTGACAAGATGATAGTCGCGCACTGCGAGGACAACTCTCTTCTGCGCGGAGGATACATCCACGACGGTGAATACGCGAGAGCCCACGGACACCGCGGTATCTGCTCCGAGAGCGAGTTCGGACAGATAGCCCGCGACATCGAGCTCGTTAAAAAAAGCGGCTGCAAATACCACGTCTGCCATATATCGACCAAGGAGAGCGTGGACATCATAAGACGCGCAAAGGCAGAGGGAGTGGACGTGACCTGCGAGACGGGTCCCCACTACCTGACGATGACCGACCTCGACATAGGCGAGGACGGAAGATTCAAAATGAACCCGCCGATAAGAAGCCGCGAGGACCGGGACGCGCTCGTGGAGGGCGTAAAGGACGGAACGGTGGACATGATAGCCACCGACCACGCGCCTCACAGCGCGGAGGAAAAGTCGCGCGGACTTGAAAAAAGCAATATGGGAGTCGTCGGAATAGAGACGGCGTTCCCGGTATCGTATACCTGCCTTGTAAAAACGGGAAAAATCACTCTCGAGAGACTGATTGAGCTACTGTCGGTAAAGCCGAGAGAGAGATTCGGCATCACGAGCGACGCGGGCTTCACCGTATTCGACCTCAGCGATGAGTACGAAATAGACCCTAAGGACTTCTTATCAATGGGCAGGAGCACGCCCTTTGAAGGACTCAGAGTGTGCGGAAGATGCCTTGCCACCGTATATGACGGCAAAATAGCGTATATGAGCGAAAGGCTCACCGGAGACGTTAATAAATCGGAGGATATATAAAATGGCGAAGAGAAAAGACTTAAAGAGAATTATGATCATCGGCTCGGGTCCTATCGTTATAGGACAGGCGGCAGAGTTTGACTACGCCGGCACTCAGGCGTGCCTTGCTCTTAAGGAGGAAGGATATGAGGTTATACTCGTAAACTCCAACCCCGCGACCATCATGACCGACACGACCGTAGCGGACAAGGTGTATATGGAGCCTCTCACGCTCGAATACGTAGCAAAGATCATCAGATATGAAAGACCCGACGCTATCGTTCCCGGCATCGGCGGACAGACGGGTCTCAACCTCGCTATGCTGCTCGAAAAGAAGGGCATCCTCAAGGAGAGCGGCGTAGAGCTTCTCGGCACGTCAAGCGAGAGCATCGAGAGAGCCGAGGACAGAGAGCTCTTCAAGGAGCTTTGCGAATCTATCGGCGAGCCCGTAATCCCCTCGGATATAGCAAACACGCTTGAGGAAGCGGTAGAGGCTGCAAAAAAGATCGGCTATCCCGTAGTTCTCCGCCCTGCCTTTACGCTCGGCGGTACGGGCGGCGGCTTCGCTTACGGCGAGGACGAGCTCCGCGAGCTTGCGGTCGGCGCGCTTGCGGCATCCCCCGTTCATCAGGTGCTCGTTGAAAAGAGCGTTAAGGGCTTCAAGGAAATAGAGTTCGAGGTTATGAGAGACGGCGCGGACAACGCCATCACCATCTGCGGCATGGAGAACATCGACCCCGTGGGCGTACACACCGGCGACTCCATGGTAGTAGCTCCCATACTCACCCTCTCAGAGAAAGACGAGAAGATGCTCAACGACAGCGCTATCAAGCTTATCCGCGAGCTCAAGATAGAGGGCGGCTGCAACGTGCAGTTTGCGCTCAATCCCAACTCCTCGGAATATTATCTCATCGAGGTAAACCCGAGAGTTTCCCGTTCCTCTGCCCTTGCATCCAAGGCATCGGGCTTCCCCATCGCGAGAGTTACCGCGAAAATAGCGGTAGGCATGACGCTCGACGAGATCGAGGTATCCGGCGCGCCCGCGATCAACGAGCCCAAGCTCGACTATATCGTAGCCAAGTTCCCGAGATTCCCCTTCGATAAGTTCACCTCCGTGCCCAACAAGCTCGGCACTCAGATGAAGGCGACGGGAGAGTGTATGGGCATCGGATCCAATCTTGAGGAGTGCATACTCAAGTCGGTGCGCTCGCTTGAAATAGGCATATGCCACCTCCACATGACCAAGTTCGACAATCTGACCGATGACGCTATCATCGAATATATCAAGGAGTTCCACGACGACAACGCCTTTGGCGTAGCGGAGCTTCTTCGCCGCGGACACACGACTGCGGAGCTCCACAAGATCACGGCTATCACCGAATACTTCCTCGAGTCATTCAAGAAGATTACCGACGCCGAGGCGGAGCTTAAGAATAACGTTAGATCGGCAGACGTGTTGAGAAAAGCAAAGACTATGGGCTTCTCGGATAAGTATATCGCGAAGCTCTGGGGCGTAAGCGAGCTCGACGTTGTAGCCGAGAGAAAGAAGAACGGAATCATCCCCACGTTCAGAATGGTTGATACCGCGCACGCAGGCGCGTATATTCCCTACTTCTACTCCTCCTACACCGGAGATAATCAATCCGTGCTCACAAGCAGGAAGAAGGTCCTCGTGCTCGGAGCGGGTCCCATCCGTATAGGACAGGGTGTTGAGTTCGACTACTCCACCGTACACGCGGTCAACACCATACGCAACTGCGGCTACGAGGCGATCATCATAAACAACAACCCCGAAACCGTATCTACCGACTACACCACCGCAGACAAGCTGTACTTCGAGCCGCTCACAGTAGAGGACGTTATGAACGTGGTGGAGTTTGAAAAGCCCGACGGCGTTATCGCATCGCTCGGCGGGCAGACCGCTATCAACCTTGCGGAGCCTCTGGCAAAGCGCGGCGTTAAGATCATCGGCACAGACTGCGAAGCTATTGACAGAGCGGAAAACCGTGACACCTTCGAGAAGATACTCGAGGAGCTCGGCATCCCCCAGCCCAAGGGTCAGGCAGTAACAAAGATCGAGGACGGTGTAAGAGTAGCTAAAGAAGTTGGCTACCCCGTGCTTGTACGCCCCAGCTTCGTTCTCGGCGGACGCGCTATGCAGCTCGTAGGCAACGAGGAGCAGCTCAGAAACTATCTCAAGACCGCTGTTGAGATCGACGAGGACAAGCCCGTTCTTGTTGACCACTACATTCAGGGTAAGGAGGTAGAGGTTGATGCTATCTGCGACGGACGCGACGTATTCGTAGCAGGTATTATGGAGCTCGTAGAGCGCACCGGCGTGCACTCGGGAGACTCGATCAGCGTTTACCCCGCGTTCTCCATCTCGGATAAGGTCAAGGGCAAGATACTCTCCTACTCCAAGGCTCTCGGTCTTGGAATAGGCATCGTAGGTCTGTTCAACATTCAGTTTATAGTAGATGATAAAGAGGACGTATATATCATCGAGGTTAACCCCCGTTCCTCGAGAACCGTTCCCTTCCTCTCCAAATCCACAGGATACAGTCTCGCGGATATAGCAACGGAGGTAATACTCGGAAAGTCGTTAAAGGAGCTCGGTATCTTCGACCTATATCCCGAGGAGAAGAAGAGATGGTACTGCAAGGTCCCCGTATTCTCCTTCAAGAAGATCAACGGCATCGACGCTTACCTCTCCCCCGAGATGAAGTCCACGGGCGAGGCGATCGGCTACGACGACGATCTCTACCGCGCGTTCTACAAGGCGCTTCAGGCATCGGGTATGACGGTACAGAACTACGGAACGGTGCTCGTCACCCTCGCGGATTCCGATAAGGAGGAGGCGCTACCGCTTATCAGACGCTTCTACAACCTCGGCTTCAATATCGAGGCAACTCGCGGAACGGCTATGTTCTTAAAGGATCACGGAATCAGAACCAGGATAAAGAATAAGATAAGCTCGGGATCTGACGATATACCCAACTCGATAAGACAGGGTCACGTGGCGTATATCATCAACACCTCTAAGCTCGACTCCACCGATACCGAAAAGGACGGATATGAGATCAGACGCCTTGCGGTCGAGACCAACACGACCATCTTTACCTCTCTTGACACCGTAAGAGTTCTTCTCGACGTGCTTGAGGATATTACGATAACTATCTCCACCATCGACAGCTAAGGAGAAGGAATGAAAGACACTTATTTCACTTTGTTAAAGAACGAGATGATCGCCTCTAACACATACCTTTCGGTGCTCGGAGGCGACACCTCGCACATAACCGCCGCGGGACAGTTCGTCAACATAAAGCTTGACGGCTTCTACCTTCGCAGACCCATATCCGTGTGTGACGTTGAGGGCGATAAGCTCACTATCATCTACAAGGCGGTTGGCGCGGGAACAGAGAAAATGGCGGATACCGAGGTCGGTGAAAAATGGCTCGTGCTTACGGGTCTTGGTAACGGATACGACCTCTCAAAATCCGGCGACCGTCCCCTGCTTATAGGCGGAGGCGCGGGCGTCCCCCCTATGTATTATCTGGCAAGAAAGCTGGTGGCTGAAGGTAAGACCCCCACGGTTATTCTCGGCTTCGGCAAGAAGGACGAGGTCTTCTTCAAGGATGAGTTCGAGGCGCTCGGTCTTCGCGTTCTCGTCACCACAGTTGACGGTTCAGAGGGTATTCGCGGCTTTGTTACCGATGCTATGGCAGACCTCGACTACACCTACTTCTACACCTGCGGTCCCGAGCCTATGCTTAAAGCAGTGTACGATAAGACCGAGACGAGCGGTCAGTTCAGCTTTGAGGAAAGGATGGGCTGCGGCTTCGGCGCTTGCATGGGCTGCACCTGCAAGACGAAATACGGCAATAAGAGAATATGCCGTGACGGCCCCGTGCTTGAGAAGGAGGAGATCATATGGTAAACACAAAGGTAAAGCTCTGCGGTATAGAGCTTGATAACCCTATCATCCCCGCCAGCGGAACGTTTGGGTTCGGTTATGAGTTCGCAGAACTCTACGACATCAACATTCTCGGCTCGCTCTCCTTCAAAGGAACTACGCTTGAGCCCCGTTTCGGCAACCCCTGCCCGAGAATCGCGGAGTGCGACTCGGGTATGCTCAACGCGGTGGGACTTCAGAATCCCGGCGTTGACAAGGTCATCGAGGTTGAGCTCCCCAAGCTTCGTGAGGTTTTCAGAAAGCCCTCTATGGCAAACGTGTCCGGCTTCTCGCTTCACGAATACGTAGAAACAGTAAGAAAGCTCGACACGCAGTCGGACATCGGCTGGTTTGAGATCAACATCTCCTGCCCCAACGTTCACGGAGGCGGTATGAGCTTCGGCACTTCTCCCGAGATGGCAGAGACGGTAACGCGCGCAGTACGCGACGTGACCAAGAAGCCCATAATCATTAAGCTTTCGCCCAACGTCACCGACATCGTTTCTATCGCCAAGGCGTGCGAGGCGGGCGGCGCTGACGGTGTCAGCCTTATCAACACGCTCATGGGCATGAGGATAGATCTCAAGACGAGAAAGCCTATCATCGCCAACAAAACGGGCGGTTTCTCCGGTCCTGCGATCAAGCCCGTGGCTGTGAGAATGATATATCAGGTATACGACGCCGTAAAGATCCCGATTGTGGGAATGGGCGGCGTATCGACCGCAGAGGACGTCATCGAGCTTATGCTCGCGGGCGCTACCGCGGTAGAGGTTGGAGCAGCCAACCTCGTAAATCCTTACGCGGCAAGGGATATAATCCTCGACCTGCCGAGAGTAATGGAAAAATACAGAATAAACTCACTCGAAGAAATAATAGGAGGCGCACACTAATGGGAAAGGACGTTATTATCGCTTGTGACTTCGCAAGCGCGGAGGAAACGTTTAAGTTTCTTGACAAATTTGAGGGGAAAAAGCCCTTCGTAAAGATCGGTATGGAGCTCTACTACGCCGAGGGTCCCTCTATCGTAAAAGAGATCAAGGCTCGCGGACACAAGATATTCCTCGACCTCAAGCTCCACGACATCCCCAACACCGTAAAAAAGGCAATGTCGGTGCTCTCGAAGCTCGACGTGGATATGACAAACCTTCACGCATCCGGTACGGTTGCGATGATGGAGGCTGCTCTCGAAGGACTCACCCGTCCTGACGGCACGCGCCCCCTCCTTATCGCGGTAACTCAGCTCACCTCTACCAGCCAGGAGAGAATGGAAAACGACCTTCTCATTAAGGAGCCTCTTGATGAGGTGGTGCTCCACTACGCCAACAATGCGAAGATCGCGGGTCTTGACGGCGTTGTATGCGCTCCCCTCGAGGCAGGCAAGGTGCACGAAAGATGCGGCAGCGGCTTCGTGACGGTAACTCCGGGCGTAAGATTCGCTGACGGCGACGTAGGCGACCAGGTAAGAGTTACCACCCCCGAAAGAGCAAAGGAGCTCGGCTCTGATTACATCGTAGTAGGCAGACCCATCACCGCGGCTGCCGATCCCGTAGCGGCATACGAAAGATGCGTTGCGGAATTCGTGGGTTGATCGCGGTTATACGACTAAAAGGAGGATAACATTAATGGAAGGCTATAAGAGAGAATTTATAAAGTTTCTTGAGGGCGCAGGCGTTCTCAAGTTCGGCGACTTCACCGCAAAGAGCGGAAGAAAGATCCCCTACTTCATCAACGCGGGCGATATAAAGACCGGTGAGCAGATCTCCAAGCTCGGCGAGTTCTACGCAAGAGCATACAAGGAGAAGCTCGGCGATACCAAGGCAGTTCTTTACGGTCCTGCGTACAAGGGCATCTCTATCGCGGTTTCCAGCGCGGTCGCGCTTGCAAGGGAGGGACTCGATCTCCCCTTCTTCTTCAACAGAAAAGAGGCTAAGGATCACGGCGAGGGCGGTATCTTCGTAGGCTACACACCCAAGGCAGGCGAGAGCATCGTAATCGTTGAGGACGTTATCACGGCAGGTACTGCTATCCGCGAGAGCATGGAGATCCTCTCCTCGCTCAAGGACACCAAGGTGGTCGCAACCTTCGTTATGGTTGACCGCAAGGAAAAGGGCAAGACCGAGAAATCTGCTATGGCAGAGGTAGGCGAGGAGTTCGGCTTCCCCGTTTACTCGGTTGTTGACGTATACGACATAATCGAATATCTCGAGGAGGACGAGGCAAACCGCGAGAACGTGGAGCGCATCAAGAGATACCTCGAGGTCAACGGAGCAAAGGCGTAATGAGAAATCTTATAGATATCCTCGACTTTTCAACGGAGGAGATAGACTCGCTCATCGAGGTGGCAACGGACATCATAGACGACCCCGACAAGTACCGTGACGTGTGTCACGGAAAAATACTCGGAACGCTCTTCTTCGAGCCCTCGACGAGAACCAGACTCAGCTTCACCTCGGCTATGATGTCGCTCGGCGGACAGGTGCTCGGCTTTGACAACGCGGCATCGTCGTCCACCGCAAAGGGTGAGACCGTACAGGACACCATACGTATGGTGTCGGCTTATTCGGACATTATCGCCATGCGTCATCCAAAGGAGGGAGCTCCCATTGCGGCGTCGAGAGTCGCTACCGTGCCCGTAATAAACGCGGGCGACGGCGGTCACTACCATCCAACTCAGACGCTTACCGACCTTATAACCATCAAGCGCAAATCGGGCAGATTTGATAATCTCACCGTCGGTATATGCGGCGACCTTAAGTACGGAAGAACCGTTCACTCGCTCATCGCGGCTATGTCGAGATACGAGAACGTGAAATTCGTGCTTATCGCTCCCGATGAGCTTAAGCTCCCGGACTACGTCAAGGAGGAATTTCTCAAGTGCTCCGAGTATATCGAAACCGCGGATCTCGAGGGTGCTATCCCATCTCTTGACATTCTCTATATGACGAGGATCCAAGCAGAGAGATTCCACGACCGTGATGAATACGAGAGGCTCAAGGACAGCTATATACTTGATTTAAGTAAGCTTAAGTTTGCAAAATCCACTCTTTCTATACTTCATCCGCTCCCCAGAGTAAACGAGATAAGCGTAGACGTTGACGATGATCCGCGCGCTCACTACTTCGAGCAGGCAGCGCTCGGAAGATATATAAGAATGGCGCTTATACTTAAGCTCCTTGACTCAGAGGGCATCGACGACCGCCGTACCGTAGGTGAGGAGAACGACTCGCTGGAGTGTAAGAACCCCCACTGTCTTTCCATAACCGAAAGAGGCATAAAGAAGCTCTTTAAAAACGGAAAGTGCATCTACTGCGACCAGACCGCAGAGAGAAAATAAATAAAAAACGGAAGGCAAACCGACTGATCAGAGCCTTCCGTTTTTTATTTATCGCGATTTATCTTTTTTCGCGTATATCTTATTCTGTTTCGTATTTGCTCAATTCTTTCACTATCGTAGAGTTAAAGCATGTCGGGTATATGTACCTATCAACGAGCTCGTCGGGTGAAAGAGCAAGTCCTCACAGTCACACATCATTCACCCTTCTTCTTAGGTCCGCGGCGTTTAGCAGCGGTCTTGACTTCATTATAGGAGTTCATATAGAGGTTTATCGTGCTTTCAAGGGTTTCTCTGAGCGCCTTTCTCATCGGGTCGGGCATAGAGCGCGAGCGTCTGTAAAGCTTAAGAAGGTGCAGCTCCTCCTCGGAGAGCTCGGAGGTATCGCGCCTCAGCGGCATATCCATAAGCTCGCCGATATTGACCTTGAACTCCTCGGAAAGCCGCGGAAGCATCTTCATAAAGGAGGCAGATCTTGCGCGTCTCCAATTGTTGACGGTCTTATCGCCAAGCCCCATCGCGCGCTCAAACGCCGCGTCGCTCTCAAACTCCGACTCGATCAAAGCAAGTATCCTCGCCCTTATACGCTCTGTATTGTCCTCTCTCATCCTTTCTTACCCCCTCGCTTAGACTTATTTCCCTTTCCTCTCGGCGCGTCGAGATAGAAGGGGCGTTTTTTGTTTTCTTCAGCATCGGTGTCTTTCGCCGCGTGTGCGCTCTTTGGCTTGTTTCCGGCGGTAACCTTTTTCGTTGCGTCCTTCTTTTCGGAGGGCTTCTTAGTGCTGAAGCCGAAGGTTCCAACCTTGTCACCGAGGGCGAAATACTCACCGTGAGCGTATGCAAGAAGACCCGCCTTATCAAAGCGTATCTTTCCCTTCTCGTCAATGATCGACTCGTCGCAGGAGACGCTGACGATATCCGCGATAAAGACGTCGTGAGTTCCCATAGGAATAACCTCAACCACCCTACATTCGAGCGAAAGGGGACACTCGGCTATCGTGGGAACGGATACTTCCTTGCTCTTGAGCTTTGTGAGTCCGCACTCCTTAAATTTATCTACCTTTGCGCCGGTATAAATACCCGCGTAGTCCACGACCCTCGCCTGAGAGGCGGTGGTGAGATTGATGACGAACTCACCCGTCGCCTTAAGCATCTTATAAGAATGTCTCTCGGGTCTCACCGATATGTACGTCCTCGGGGGAATGGTCGATAGTATGCCCGTCCAGCCGATAGTTATGATGTTCGAGCTTTCCATATCGCCAACCGTCACCATAACGGGCGGCAGAGGAGCGGTCAGGGCTCCCGCCTTAAAACTTTTTCTCGCCATTACTTCTCCTCTTTCCTTCCGCCCTCAAGCATACCGATCCAGAGCTTCGTCAGTATGCAGTCGGGCACAAGCTTGAAGAGCAGATGCTGAAGCTTGGTGTACCAGTTGGTAACGCACATAGCCTTTCCCTTCACCGATGCCTTAACGCACTTTTTAACAACCTTCTCGCAGTTAAGAAGCGGCTTCATCGACTTAGGATGAGTATTACCGTTAGCGACCGACTTGCCAAGGAACTCGGTCTCTACCCAACCGGGACAGAAGCAGGTCGCTCTGATGCCGTACTTCTTAAGCTCGTAATTAAGCGACTTTGTATAATGGAGAACAAACACCTTGCTGGATGAATAAATGTTGAAATAAGGAAGGGGCGTAAAGCACGAGCCGCTGCCGAGCTGGATAATTCTTCCGCCCGGTTCCATAAAAGGAACGGTCATGTGCGTAAGAAGCACGAGCGCCTTGGCATTGAGGTCAATCATCCTGATGACCTCGTCCTCGGATATCTCGTCGAACGCACCGAAGTTGCCGAATCCCGACGCATTGACAAGGAAGCTGACCGACGGCTTCTCCTCCTCGAGAGCCGCGCGCACCTTGTTTACGCCATCCATAGAGGTGAGATCAGCGCCTATGATCTTAGCCTTTACGCCAAGCTCATCCGCAAGAGCCCGCATTCTTGATTCATTACGGGCTACGAACCAAAACTCATCAATAATACCGAGCTTGTTAAGCTGGCGCGCAAACTCGCTTCCTATTCCGCCGGACGCACCGGTTATAATTGCAACTGACATAGTAATTTCCTTTCAGAGTCAAATGTTTTCTTCTTCGAGCGCGGCGGTGAGTATTCTCTCTATCTCGCCGTACTCCGTTGCCTGATTTATCCTTGCGCGTATTGCCGCGGCACCCCTGAAGGAGTGCAGATACGAGGCTATCTGCTTTCTTGCCTCGGGAACAGCCACACGCTCACCCTTGTCCTCGATGGCGAGTCTTAACTGCCACAGAGCCACGTTTACCTTATCCTCAAGGCTCGGCTGACAATAACTTCCGCCCTCAAGAGCGCATAGTATCTCTTTGAAAATAAACGGGTTACCGACAGCTCCGCGTCCGACGGCTATACCGTCAGCTCCGGTATATTTAAGCATCGATAGCGCTTCTATACCCGATGTTATGTCTCCGTTGGCTATAACGGGAATATGTACACTGTTTTTTACATTTTTGATAGTTTCTCTATCTACTGTACCGGCGTACATTTGAGTCTTTGTTCTGCCGTGAACGGTTATAAGAGCCGCGCCGCCGCTTTCTGCCGCCATGGCACATTCGGTGGCGTTTATATTCCCTTCGTCAATTCCCGTACGGTGCTTTACAGTTACGGGCAGGTCGGTATTATCGCTCACCGCCCTCGTAATTCTGTATATGAGCTCGGGATCACGCATAAGAGCCGACCCCTCACCGTTTGAAAATATCTTGTGCACGGGACACCCCATGTTTATATCAATGGCACACGGTGAGGAAAAGCCCTCGCCGAAATTTCTCGTCGACAGTATCTCTGCAGCGCGAGCCATTATATCCGGCTCATTGCCGAATATCTGAAGCGCGACGGGTCCCTCGTCATGCCTTATGTTCGCGAGCGAAAAGGTCTTTTTATCCCCGAAGGTCACAGCCTTGGCGCTTATCATCTCGGTCACCGAATACTCGGCTCCCATCTCGTGACATACGCGCCGCATCGCCCTGTCGGAAAAGCCCGCCATCGGCGCTAAAAAAATGCCGTGTCTGAGCTCAACGCTTCCTATCTTCATCCAAAAAGACTGAACGCGGCAGCCGACAGATCGCCGAAGGGTATATCCGTGTAATATCCGGCGTCCATGGCTCCGGTTGCGTAAAGCACTACGAGCGCCGCTATCATAAAGACGTAAATTCCAACGCCAACGATGGCGGATATTCCGCACACCTTAGCGTAATCGCGCTTGCCTATATCGTCCTTCCATACAAGCCATAGTGCCGCGCCCAAAACGGGCATACCGAGGCAAACGTTGGCAAGAGCGCCCTTAGCAGCCGAGCGAGCCTTGCCGGGTCGGCTCATTCTCCAGAAGAACCATATAATAAGTCCCACCTCCCAAAATAGGAAGGATATTATAGTGACAAGCATGCTTCCCTGCATATCGTAGGCAGGTGCGCTGTATCCGTAGGGATCGTATCCTCCGAAAGCGCCCGTATTAGTGCGCGGTCCGTCACCGCTCACGCGGGCGCCGCAGTTGGGGCAGAAAATAGCATTTTCGTCTATGCTGTTTCCGCAATATTTACAGAATTTCATGTTTTCTCCTTTCAAAATGGTTATCCGTCTCAGAGCACAGTGCTGACAATACGGATATTTCAGATACGTCGATCTCAGAACCGTCGGAGGAAAGAGCGCCCAGCCTTACCGTCTTATTCTCTCCGTGATAATCACTGCCGCCGGAGACCAAAAGCCCCATATCCGTCGCAAGCGATACGAGCATTTTCTCATCATCTGACGAGTATCTTGAGTAGTAGCACTCAAGACCGCGGAGTCCGAGCTCCGAAAGGGCTTTCACTCGGGGCAAGAGCTCATCCCGTGTAAGCCGTTTCTCTCTTTCTCCGCCTATTGGATGCGCGTACACGGAAATACCGCCCGCCGCCTCGATAGCGGCTAACGCCTCGCCCGCATCTATCCTGTCATCGGGGAAGCCGTCGCCCTTAAGATAGGTATCCATAGCCGCAGCCATATCCAAGGCGTATCCGCGCTTGACCAAAAGCCCGGCAAGGTGCGGTCTTGCGGCTGAATTCAGAGAGTGAAGCCAGTCAAGATCATCCTTGCAAAAGCTTATGCCGAAGCTCTCTCTGAGATAACGCAATCTTGCCTCAAGCTTGGCAAGGCGCATTTCCCTGCCGTGCGCGATAGCGTCAAGAAGCGCGGGTGAGTCAGGGTCAAAGCCGTAGCCGAGAATGTGACAGTCAAAGCCTCCCTCTCCATGATGGTGGCAGGAGAACTCTATACCCGTGATGATTTCAACGCCGTCATCCGACAGCTTGATCGCCTCGGCAGAGCCCGCGAGAGTATCGTGGTCAGTCACCGCTATTACGTCGATCCCCAGCGCTCCGGCTCGGGAGACGAGCTCGGCGGGTGTATCCGAGCCGTCCGATGCCGTGGTATGAAGATGAAGATCTATTCTTTTAAGCATTTTCACTTTTTTTCTTCTCCGTCCTGCAAAGAAGCCAAACGCAAGCTATAAGCAGACAAGCCGTGACAGCTCCCGCGAGGAATATCTCGGGAGCGGGAATGTACTCTGTAGTCATAGCGTCAGCGCCCGCATTCTCAAGAGGAACGTTCATTGCCTTGTTTATACCGTTGCCTATCATAGGACCGACGATCATCGGGATGAGAACGCTGAACACCATTCTCACGCCCTGCAGCTTACCCGCTGACTCAGGGGGCGTGTTATCTCTTACGATAGCTCCCGTGAGAGCCGACACGAAGATATATCCCGTTATCATAACGAAGCCCGCAATGCCAAAGAGAATGAGATCCGCAGCGTGCCCCATGCCCTTCGCGAGATACATGGCAAAGAGTCCCGCAGCCATGACCGAGGATGCGACGTAGAGCAGCCGCTTCTTATCCGTTCTGTCGGAAAGTCTGCCGAGAAACACGTTTATTACCGCACCTGCGGCGATAGCGACTCCGAAGACCGCGCTGTACTCTATCACGCTGAAGCCGAGATAGGTCTTCATATAGATTATGAGATAAGGCATGAATATCTGACACGCGATGCCGTAAACGAGAATGATAAGAAAGGCTGCGTAAAGACTCTTGTTTCTCTTAACCACCGACGGTCTGAAGCCGTAGAATATATCCTTAAGCGTTCCGTTTTTCTCAAGCTCATCGCTGTCCTTTATAATGAACATACCGACGATACCGCAGATAGATATCACGACGCCGAGTAGAAGGAACACGGCGGAGTACCCGCCCAGAAGATCTACGAGGATGCCGAAACCGCCCGCGACTATAAGCATAGCGATGAGCGGCAGAATAGCGAGCACGCCCTCGACCGTGCCGCGGAATGAAGGCTTCGTGTTATCCGTGACCCAAGCGTTGAAGCACGCGTCGTTTGCGGTTGAGCCAAAGAGGGTCATAACGCAGTCGCCGACGATAACCGCCGCGAGCGTAACGGACACCGCCCTCTCAAGCTCCAAGCCGAAGATGCTCATGGCGAGCGCGGGCGAAAGGTAGCCGAAGATCGCCACGGTCACGCCCCAGATGGCGTATCCGACGGAAATAAACTTACGTCTGTTGCCCACTCTGTCCGAGAGCGCTCCAGCAACGAGAGTTGCAACCGTTGCCATAACGCCGCTGAGCTGAACCATAAGGGTGATAGCGCCGAGATCCGCCGCGACCGTGTCGAATACAAAGAGGTTGAAGTACATATTCTCAACGCTCCACGCCAGCTGTCCGACAAGTCCGAACAGTATGAGTATCACCCAATTGCTTTTGCCGAAGGTTTTATTATCCATAGTAATCTACCGTCAGTTGTTTTTCTCGTAGATCTCGCGGAACTGACGTACGCAGTCGCTGAAATCGTCTATCGCGCTGGTGATGACCTCGGGCTTGGTCATATCGATACCGGCTACGAGAAGGCTGTCAAGAGGCGACTTGGAATTACCGCACTTGAGGAAGTCGATGTACTGCGAAACGTAAGACTCGCCCTCGTTCTCTATTCTCTTTACGATAGCCGAAGCCGCGGAAATACAGGTAGAGTACTTGTAAACGTAGAAGCAGGTGTAGAAGTGAGGTATTCTCATCCACTCGTAAGCGATCTGCTTATCCACCGCAACATCCTTGCCGAAATATCTCTTGACGAGCTTATAATACTTCTTGTTGATAAGCTCGGCGGTGAGAGGCTCGCCCTTTTCAACGAGAGCGTGCATATCTCTCTCAAACTCCGCGAACATAGTCTGACGGTACAGAGTACCCTTATAGGTCTCCATAAGCTCGTTGAGAATGTAGAGCTTCTCGGTATCACTCTTTGACTCGCGCAGCTTCTTGTGAGCCATAAGGAGCTCGTTGACCGTGGACGCTACCTCAGCAACGAAGATGCGGTAGCTTGAGTTGTGGGGCTCGTTATACTTTATGGAGAAGTAAGAATGCATTGAGTGACCCGCCTCGTGAGCAAGGGTGGAAACGTTATCGAAGGTACCGTTGAAGTTAAGAAGGATATAGGGCTCCGTGCCGGGACAGCCGGAGGAGAACGCGCCGCCTCTCTTGCCCTTGGTAGGATATACGTCTACCCAGCCGCGCTCGGTAAGACCTGCCTTGAGGGCGTTGTAATACTCATCGCCGAACACCTCGACAGCCGCGAGAGTCTCCTCCACCGCCTCCTCGTAGGTGTACTTCTTGTCAAGCTCGGAGATAAGCGGAGCGTATACGTCATACATGTGAAGCTTGTCAACTCCGAGAACCCTTCTCTTGAGCTCGTAGTAGTCGTAAAGAGGCTGAAGCCCCTTGTTGACCGCGGAGATAAGATTGTTATAAATAACCGGAGTTACCTCGTCGGAGAAGGTATAGGACTCTATGGAGCTCTTGAAGTTTCTCGCCTTTGCGAGAGTGGTGCTCTCCTTGATGTGATTTGAATAAAGAGACGCGAAGGTATTGCCAAACTGCTCGTAGGTCTTATAGAGCGTTCTGAACGCGGACTGGCGCACGCGTCTGTCCCGGCTCATAAGGAAGGGGACGTAGTTGGTGTCGGTAAGCTCTACCTGCTTGCCATCCTCGTTTCTGATCTTGCCGAACCTGAGGTCCGCGTTTGCGAAAAGGCTGCGGGTCTGACTGTTTCCGCCGAGGAAGTCCTCCATCTTGGACATGAGCTGCTCACACTCGTCGGAGAGAATGTGTGCCTTATATCTGACGCTGAGCTCTACGGTACGGCGATAGGTCTCGAGCGCGGGATATTCCTCAAACCACTTGTCGAGAGTTTCCTTTTCGATCCTGAGAAGATAAGGGGATACGAACCAGGAAGCAGTGCCCGCCATGACAGCAAGATTTCTCACTCTGCCGTCGAGCGCCTGATACGCGTTGTTGGTCGTCTCAACCGAGAAGTTGAGGGACGCGTATTGCCAGAGCTTTTCGATAACAGCCTCTATGTCAGTCATAGCCTTGAGCGTATTGTAAAGTCCCTCAGCGCCCGAGAGCATCGTCTTCTCGTGTGCCGCGAATGCTTTAACCATCTTTTCCGCCTTGGCGTAGTCCTCAAAGAACGCAGTCTCATCCTTGTATATTACGGACAAGTCCCATTTGTATTTCTTATCCACGTCTTTTCTTTCAAGTGTCATAAGTAAAATCTCCTTTTTAAAAAATATTTTTCTTTCATTCTAGCACACTTTCGTATTTTTTACAATAGAATTTTGTTATTTTACGAATTGTTCGTTTTTTGTCTTTATTTTGGCGCGAAAAAACGCTTGATACCAAAGCGTTTTTACCTTACATTTACAAAAATTTATTATAAATATAACATAAATGTTCATATTTGTATGATACAATATCGGAGTAAATCACGTAAAGGATCATTTGGATTATGTTAAACTTGAAATCGATTAAAAAGGATTACGTTACCTCATCCGAGACGGTGCACGCCTTAAAGGGTGTTTCCATCTCCTTCAGAAAAACTGAGTTCGTGTCAATTCTAGGTCCTTCCGGCTGCGGAAAGACAACCTTGCTTAACATTATAGGCGGTCTTGACCACTACACAGACGGCGACCTGATGATAGGCAGCCGAAGCACGAAGGAATACGGAGACAGAGACTGGGACGTATACAGAAACCACAGAGTCGGCTTTATCTTCCAGAGCTACAATCTCATCCCCCATCAGACCGTGCTCGGAAACGTCGAGCTCGCCCTTACCATCGCGGGTATAGAAAAGGAGGAGCGGATCAGAAGAGCCAAGACGGCGCTTGACAGAGTCGGACTCGCAGGACAGTACTATAAGAAGCCAAATCAGCTCTCGGGAGGTCAGTGCCAGAGAGTCGCTATCGCAAGAGCGCTCGTAAACGATCCCGAGATACTCCTTGCCGACGAGCCCACCGGCGCACTCGACACCGTCACGTCGGTACAGATAATGGAGCTTATCAAAGAGATCTCCAAGGAAAGACTCGTCGTTATGGTAACGCATAACCCCGAGCTCGCGGAGCAGTACTCCACGAGGATCGTAAGACTTCTCGACGGCGAGGTGGTAGAGGACACCAACCCTATGACCGACGATGAGATCGAGACCGAGATAAGAGCCGAGGAGGCTGAAAGACTCGCCGAGGCGGCGGCAATTAACGCTCTGCCCGAGCCCGAGAGAAAAAAGAAGATCAAGCAAAACAAAAAGAAACGTGAGAAGGCAAGGATGTCCTTCTTCACCTCCTTTAAGCTTTCGGCAAGAAACCTTCTTTCCAAAAAAGGCAGAACGGCTATGGTCGGATTCGCAGGATCTATCGGTATCATCGGTATCGCTATGGTTCTCGCCTTCTCCGCGGGTATCAAGGGCTACGTCGCATCGATGCAGGACGATATGCTCTCGGGCAACCCGATAACCATATCCGAATCAGCATACGACTTTGATATTATCACCGAGATCATGAACGATACTCTGACCGACGAGGATACCAAGGAAAAGCACAAGGTGTATATCGACTCCTTGGTGGAATACATCGCTACGATGAGTAAGTTCTCAAACTCGTTCTTTTTCAAAAACGAGCTCACCAAGGATTACATAGACTACGTAAAGGCTATGCCGAGCGAATACTACAACGCCATGACGTTAGGCTACGGCATCGACCCCACGTACTCGATCTACACCAATTTCACTCATCTTGATGAAAACGGCAACGAGGTCACCTCCCGCATCTCCGTAGCGGCTCTTACGAGCATCTATACCTCGGTGCTCGCGGAAACCGAATACAGCGAATACGCAAGCTATATAACCCAGCTCGCGCCCTCGTTCCAGCAAGCACCCAACAATTCCGATTACATAGCCCAGCAGTACGACGTTTACGGCGAGATCGCAGACGAGTACGACGAGGTAATGCTCGTGCTCTCAAAGAGTCAGGAGGTATCGGATATCCTCCTCGCAAGACTTGGAATTTACACGGAGGCTCAGTTCTACAACCTCATATATAAGGTCGGCAGCCAGTCCTCAAAGAGCGAGGATCAGATGACCGAGGAGGAGAAGAAAAATCTCGAGGAAATGAAGGCTCTTTACAACCCCGAGCTTGACGTCGATTATTTCGATTACGACTACCTTCTCTCCGAGGATCTTACGTTTACCTGGTATCCAAACGACTCTATATACACGGCAAACGCAGGTATAACGCTTCCCGACGGCACGGTCATCAACGCCAGCCCCTTCTCTTACGCTTATGACGCCAAGGATGTAAGCGGCGGCGGAATAGATCTGCGCATCACGGGTATACTTATCGCCAATGAGAATACCAGCTTCGGCTGTCTTTCCTCGGGTATTTATTACACCGAGGCGTTGACAGATCTCATTCTTGAAGAAAACATGGACAGCGAGATCGTTAACTACATCAACGAGAACGGACCTATCACCTCGATGAAATACGGCGGCGCGCCCATAGGTGTGCATTACAGCTACGATTACAGACACATCAAGCCCCTCACGCTGGAGGACGGCAGCACCGAATGGATAGGCAATGACACCGCTTACGTAGGAGAAGCCATCAACGTAACCGATATGATGAGCTCCGCGGGAGGCTCCGGCGACAGCTCAGAGAGCGGCTCGCAGAGCAGCGGTATGGACACCGCGACGCTCATGCAGATGAAGACGGTATCGCTGAGAATGCTCGGCGGTAACGACGTAGCGAACACAGTATCCATCTATCCGCTGAGCTTCGACTCCAAGAATCTCGTCACCGAGTATCTGGATAAGTGGAACGGCGAGGATGCTATAAGCGTCGGAGACAAGACGATCGACGCGCAGACTCGATCAGACGTGAAATACACCGATACCCTCGAGATGATAATCAATATGATCAACACCATGATAGACGTTATTTCCTACGCTCTTATCGCGTTTACCTCGATATCTCTCGTTGTATCCACGGTCATGATCGGTATTATCACCTACGTATCCGTGGTTGAAAGGATCAAGGAGATCGGCGTTATCCGCTCGCTCGGAGGACGCAAGAAGGACGTAAGCCATCTCTTCAACGCCGAAACATTCATTATCGGCTCGCTAGCGGGTCTGTTCGGCGTGGGTGTGACCTACTTCATCTCGTTTATAGTAAACCTGATACTCAAGCCGCTTATCGGTTACTCGAGCATTGCGGCTTTGCCGATAGGTCAGGCAGTGCTTCTCGTTGCGCTCAGCATCGCCTTGACGCTCATCTCGGGACTTATCCCCGCGTCAAGCGCCGCAAAGAAGGACCCCGTCGTAGCGCTCAGAACCGAATAATAAGCATAATAAGCTTTCCCCTACCCGCAATTTTCAACACGGGTAGGGGGTTTTATAATTATACGATTGACTTTTTCGCGCTCAGATGATATACTGTTCTTAAAGCTTTACGAAAGGAGAAGTGAGTATGAAGAATATCGTAATGGGCATTATCGCTCACGTCGACGCCGGCAAAACGACGCTTTCAGAGGCACTGCTCTACACGAGCGGCGCGATAAGAGAGCTCGGCAGAGTAGACAGACGCGACGCGCATCTGGACACCTATTCGCTCGAAAGAGAGCGCGGCATCACCATATTCTCAAAGCAGACCGTGCTCGACTTCGGTGACACGCACATATCGCTTATCGACACGCCCGGTCACGTAGACTTCTCCTGCGAAACGGAACGCTCACTGTCGGTACAGGACTACTGTATACTGGTTATAAGCGCAACCGACGGCATTAAGCCGCATACAAGGACTCTCTGGCAGCTGCTCGCCGCAAGGCGTATTCCCACCTTTATCTTCGTAAATAAAACTGATATCTCGGACAGGACGAGAGACGAGCTCTGCGCCGAGCTTCGCACCGTGCTGTCGGATAGGTGCGTAAGCTTTACGCGTCCCGACACATACGAGTTCTACGACGAGGTCGCGAGCAAGGACGAGTCACTCATCGAGGAGTTTCTGGAGACGGAGACGCTGTCAGACGAAAGCATTGCCTCGGCAATAAGAAAAAGACTCGTATTCCCCTGTTTCTTCGGCTCCGCCTTAAAGCTAAAAGGAGTTGAGGAGCTTCTCGCGGGAATAGATCGATTTGTGCGTGAAACGCCCTACCCCGTGTCGCTTTTCGGCGCTAAGGCGTACAAGATAATGCGCGATCAGAACGGCAGGAGAATGACACTGGCGAAAATCACGGGCGGAACTCTCCGTCCCAAGACCATGATAGAATACAGGACCGGAAGCGGCGATACCGCCATCGAGAAGGTGGAGGAGATAAGGCTTCTTACCCACGATAGATCCAGACCGCTCAAGGAAGCCGAGCGAGGCACTCTGTGCGCCATAATCGGACCCATGGGCACCATGGCAGGCACGGGCATGGGAATTGAGGCTAATGACACCGCTATGCTGTCACCCGTGTTAGATTACCGAATGATCTTACCAAAGGACGTCAGCCCCTACGACGCGTATCTGCGGCTCGCGTCTCTCTCGGAGGAGGACCCCTCGCTGGGTATCAGCTGGGAGACCGGCGCGAAGGAGATCCGCGTCAGCCTTATGGGAGAGATACAGCTCGAGGTGCTCAAGCGGATGATACTCGAGCGATTCGGCATGGCGATCGAATTTGACGAGGGAAGCATACTCTACCGCGAGACCGTGGAGGATGTGGTGATAGGATCGGGACATTTCGAGCCGTTAAGACACTACGCCGAGACGCACGTGAGAATCGAGCCCCTGCCGGAAGGATCGGGTACGGTATCAGCAAGCGACTGCTCCGCCGACATCCTTTCTTCAAATTGGCAAAGACTCGTGATGACGCACATAGACGAGCGCGTTCACCGCGGAGTTCTCATCGGCGCTCCCCTGACCGACGTTAAGATAACGCTTATAGCGGGCAAGGCGCATCTCAAGCACACCGAGGGCGGAGATTTCCGCCAGGCGACCTATCGCGCGATAAGGCAAGGACTTATGAAGGCGAGATCGGTCATACTCGAGCCCACATTTGACTTCCGCATAGAAGTACCGACCGAATATCTTGGCAGAGTCATGACCGACGTGACCAATATGCACGGAACGTCAAAGGCGCCGGAGATATACGAGAACGTGTCCGTGCTCGAGGGCAGCTGCCCCGTAGCTACTATGCGCTCCTACGCAAGCGAGCTACGAGCCTTCACCAGAGGGGATGGCAAGATAACCATGAACGTCGGTGCCTACGTCCCCGCACATAATCAAGACGAGATAATCGCAGGATCGGGATACGATCCCATGCTCGACGAGAAAAATCCCTCAAGCTCGGTCTTCTGCAAAGCCGGCGCGGGATATGCCGTACCATGGGACGAGGCGGATGCTCTTATGCACGTACGCACCGACGGCGGAAACGGCGATGCGAGCGAGGGTACGTCGGACGTGCCCGCGAGAGCAAAAGCCGTAAAATACGGAGGCACTGCCGAGGAGGATAAGGAGCTGATGCGTATCTTTGAGGCGACCTACGGCAAGATCAAGCCGAGAAGGGTAGCCGAGAGAAAGGAAAACAAGGCTCCCGAGGAAGCTCCGCGCAAAAGAGGTAAGGCGTACAAAAATCTTGAGGAGCACGTCATCCTTGACGGATACAACGTCATCTTCGCTTGGGACGAGCTGAGCAAGACGGCACAGATCGATCTCTCGCTCGCCAGAGATATTCTGACGAGAATAATGTGCAGCTACACCGCCTTCCGAAAATGCGAAGCAACCATCGTATTTGATGCATACAAACGACACGGCGGTGAAGGAAGTGAGGAAAAGTGCGGTAACGTGACCGTGGTGTACACCAAGGAGGCAGAGACCGCCGATGCGTATATCGAGAGGGTAAGCAAGGCTCTCGTCAGCGACTATACCGTCAGAGTCGTAACCTCCGACCTCGAGCAGCAATACGTCGTGCTTGGAAACGGGGCGCTCCGAGTCAGCGCCAAGGAATTCCGCCGTGAGATCGAAAATACGACGAGCGAAATAAATGAAGCTGTCGATAAAATGAAATATAAGTCAAAATAAAAAACAGAGCAAGAATAGCGTGATACTCTTAACGGAGCATTCACGCTAAACGATGTTTGCCCTTGCGGGCAAGTGATGTTCACTTCGTGAATGATGTTGTGCCTTCGGCACAGTGCGCAAACATCACATCACTGCGAGCATTTGCGAGCAACATCATTATGCGTAGCATAACATCACTTTTGCGTCAGCAAAAACATCACTAACAGAAAAAAGAGCAAACATTCAAGATTTTTCGTCTTGCGTGTTTTGCTCTTTCTGTTTGTAATAGGGGTTTGGGCTTAGCCCATACTTGCATTTGACCGGTCAAATGCGATGCTTGCACTTTTGGTAAATTGTGAATTCTCCGCTAAGGATATCACCCTATAGAATGAATCTCCTTTTTACTCTTACTCTTTTTGTGTTTTATAGCGATAATGTAAAGAACGTTTTACTTTCAGTGCGTCTTATCGGCTCCATATACTTGGAGGTCATTTTAATTGATTTTTCATTTTCATTCAGAATTTCAGCCGTGAGAGTTGATAATCCTATGCGTCCGGCAAGCTCTATCAACGCCCTCGTAGCACGAGAGCCGATGCCTCGCGAGTGGCGATCCCTCATGACCCTGACCGCTATGGACGCCTTGCCGCGATAATCAAAGCCGTATATCGTCGCCTCGCCGGCAAGCTCGCCGCCCTCACGCACGGCAAGGGTAATGGCTACGCCGTCAGCAAGCTCGCGCCTTACAACCTCGAGATAGAAATCCGCGTCGCCCTCGGGATTATCACTGTCCACGTCGTAACCCCAATATTTGTTGAGATCACGGTCGCGGCAAAGCTCCGCGTATCTCTCCCTGTCTGCATCGGAGAGCTCGTCAAGCGTAATGCCGTCAAGCTCTATCGAGGGTATTTCGTCGAGCATATCACACTCATTATTGACCTTAACGAAGAAAGCGTCCTCATCATCCTCATAGGCGTAGGCGTCTACGTGCGGAAAGACCGAGCATAAAAACTCAAGCTCGTCCCTCGGAACGTCGGTAATTATCAGCGGCACCATCTCGCGCGCGGAATACGCGGCAAGACTGATACACGCCCCCTCGGCATCCGCTCCGTCGGTCAGCATAAAGGGCAGCGGAAACACGTACCTTTCTCCGTCGTATACGCGGGCGTATAGCACCTCGTCGCAGTATGCGAGCGCAAGCGACATATTCTCGCCTATGGATTCCGCAAGACCGAGGATTATCTCAAGCGCGTCGCCCGAAAGCCCGTCCGGGATGGATAATATCTCTTTTATTCTTTTCTCGTTACAAACTCCTTGAGCTTCTGCCAGGTCCTCGCCGAGAATTTCTTGAATTTTTCGAAAACGGATATCAGCCACTCACGGATACCTCCTCTTTCTTCTGCCGATCTCTCATCAGTGTATTCAATGACAGGAATAATGGGTACGAACATCAAGGAGGTAAACACGCCGTCCTCTTCCTCAGAGGAAAATCTGATGTCCATGGCGTTAGCGAGCTTCATGCATGACCTAAGTCCTATTCCGTTCTTTTGCGCTTCATCAGGGTTAGAACGCACGAAATTGCTAACTTTAATTGTCATTTCATCAACCCCGGCGTTAGTATAGATGGTTACAGGTCTTTCCTTGTCTGCGTATTTCATAACGTTGGACAGGACGTTTTCCACTATTCTCATAAGCTGCGGAGGGTCTGTAACCACGACAACGTCGGAGAGAAAATCGTTATCCTCCCCCTCAAAGTTGAAGTCTATCGTATACCCCTGCTCGCGAAGCAGGAAAACGTGTCCCGTAAGCATCTGATCGATGAGAGTGCGCGCCTCGCACTCTTGTACCTCGACCTCGACACCTCCCCCGTAAACGAGGAAATATCCGAACATATCGTCGGACATTTTCTTAAGCCTCAGAGCGGTTCTTTCCGATGCCTCAATGTATTGCTGCATATCTCCGTCAGGGGCATTCAGCTTCATTATATCGATATATCCGAGAAGCACCGTAAGAGGAGTTCTTATGTCGTGTGACATAGCCGTTATAAGCTCTCTGTTCGCCTCAAGGGCAGCGCGCTCCTTATCTATATTCTCCAGCATCGAGCTTCTCATATATTCTACGTCGGAGCAAAGCCTTGTTATCTCATCCTCGCCGTCTGCCGTTATCGTGCGCGTCACGTCTCCGTCCGCAACGGCGGTGACCTCTCTGCCAAGTCTCGTGATCCTCTTGGTGATCTCATAGAAGTAGAGCCACATGACCAGAATAAATCCGGCGAACGCAAGCACGATGGACACGATATTGAAAATGTCGTAATAGAGATACTCGGTATAATCCGCAATTGAGGCGAGCAGATCCCCGTCCTTCGTCTGGATCTTATAAGATCCTCCGGCGATAGCCTCTGCTATCAGCTCCTCCCTGGTAGGAGTCTTCACCGTGATCCCGGACGTTCCGCTCGAGGAATCAACCCCTTCATTTTCTACCGTTTTTTCGGTATCATCATCTGCATTTTCTTTGTTTTCTCCCATTTCCGAGCCATTTTTCTCATCATAACGCCCCGATTCGTACAAAAGGTCGTCGCCCTTGTATATAAGGAGATATAAATACTTATGCTTCTCCGCCCATTCGGCTATTTTACCTATATCATCGCATCCGAGTCCTTCTTCGGTAACGTAGTTCTGAAGCTCGTCCTTGTAGCTGCTTGCTCTCTCCGCCTTGCTATTCTCCGACAGATATTTTGCCTCTATGCAATAGTCGGATATAAAGTTTGAGACGAGAAACAGCGCAAGCGCAACGCCCAGAGCGAAAAGAAGGGTACTGAGCATCGTAAGTCTCAGCGAGACGTAAGATTTCGAGGAGCGCGACTCAATATGCTTAATTTTCTCTCTAATCAACCTGATATCCCTTTCCCCATACGGTTCTTATAACCTTCTGCCCGCTGGCGCTGTCCTCAAGCTTTCTTCTGAGATTAAGTATATGAACGGTTACGTTATTGCCCGACGAGGCAAGAGGTATTTCGCCCCATACGGCGCGGTAAAGCTCATCGGAGCTAACGACTCGTCCGCGGTTTTTGACCAGATAGATAAGAACGTCGACCTCTTTGTCTCTCATATCTATTTTGACGCCGTTCTTGGCGACCTCGCGCGTATCCATATTAACTATTACACCCGCGTTGAGTCTTTCGCCTTCGACGACATCATCCGCTTTGACGCCGTAAGAGTTATAACGTCTCGTAAGAGCCTCGACCTTCATAAGCAGCTCCCCTGACGAGAAGGGCTTAACGACGTAATCGTCACCGCCGCTTGAATATGCCATAGCCTTATCGCGAGCCATCGACTTAGCCGTCAAAAACAGCACGGGAACAGGCGAGAAGCCGCGAATCACGGACGTAGCCTCGATGCCGGTCATATTAGGCATCATAACGTCCATAATACAAAGGTCAATGCTCCTGTCATTCTTTATACACTCTATTGCAGAAAGACCGTCCTGAGCCTCAATTACCTCGTACTTAGCCTTTTCAAGAAGGATACGCAAAATTCTTCTTATATCCGCTTCGTCATCAACAATTAATATACGCATTTTCCCTCCAAAGTAGATATTTTCTTTAGTATATCATAAATATTTATTCTTTGCAACTTATGTTTTGTGAATTTAAATTAAAAATGCGCCAAAAAAACGACGGAAGCCGTCACAGCCTCCGTCCCGTTTTTTATATTACCGTCCTGCCGCCAACGAATACGCGCTTAACGTTGACGTCGGCATCAAATATGACGATATCCGCGTCCTTACCCACGGCTATTTCACCCTTGTCGCCAAGCCCCATGACTCTAGCGGGGTTCAAGGTGATAAGCTTGACGGCTTCGGTCAGCGGAATATCCGCCTCCTTGGTCAAAACACGTAAAAGCACGTCCGCAGTAGCTATACTGCCCGCAAAGGCACTGCGGTCAAGAAGCTTACAGACTCCGTCTTCAATAATAAAGTCCGTCGATGACATCCTGCCGGTCTTTACATCAGTACCCGCAAGCGAAAGACTGTCGGTCACGGCAACGATGCCGTCAGCGCCCTTGATCTTATATATCATACGGATCAGCTCAGGGGGCAAATGCTTGCCGTCGGCTATGATCTCTGCCGTGATACCGTCCTCAAGGAAGGCGCTTTCAATAACGCCGAGCGAACGGAAGCCTTGCTTTCTCGTCACGGTAGACGTGCAGGAGTAAAGATGTGTTACAAGACCGCACCCCGCATCGAGAGCCGCCTTCATATCCTTGTAGGTCGCGTTAGTGTGTCCTGCCGATGTGACGATGCCCGCATCTCTCATATAGCTTGCGAACTCCGCGCCTTCATCGTGCTCGGGCGCATACGTCCAGCGCGCAAGCACTCCGCGATACTCGTTAACTATGGAGATATAGTCGCTTTTTATCGGAAAAGTGATACACGCCCCCGCCTGTGCGCCCGTCTGAGCAAGCGAGAGGTACGGCCCCTCAAGATGCGCGCCTATTATATTCGCAAGGACTCTTTCGTCCTTCATAGCGCTCTGCACATTAGCAAGAGAGCGGCGCATATCGTCTATCGGAGCGGCGGATATGGTCGGACAAACAGAGGTAGTGCCATGCTTGAGATGAAAATTCACGCCTCCGACGATATCGTCAACCGAGCCCTCGAAGGGATAGCCTCCGCCGCCGTGAGTGTGTATATCAATAAATCCCGCGCTGACAAAATCACAGCCCGCATCGTATTCCTCATCAAAGGGGAGCTCCGTATCGGTAACGGCGCTGATCTTGCCGTCCTCGAAATAGACGTAGCCGGATAATATCCCGTCACACGTTACTATATTACTGCTTTTTATCCTTTTCATATTCAAAGAAGCGACGCGCTGTCGGGATCAAGATAAAGCGTCGCGCACTCGTGAGTACGTAAAACGCTTGCGGGGCAGCTCGGAGTTATATCTCCGTTTACGGTTTCGTAAACAGCCTTTGCTTTGGTCTTGGCAGGAACGATGCAATACAGCTCCTTTCCCGACATGAGCGCGGGTACTGTGAGAGTGAGCGCGTGAGTGGGCACCTCGTCGATAGATGCGAAGCAACCGTCGTTCACCTGCTGATTTCTGCATACCTCGTCAAGCTTTACAGCTTTAACGAGCTTGGCGTCGTCGAAGTCGGCGAAGGGCGGATCGTTGAATGCGATATGACCGTTCTCTCCAATGCCGAGCACCACGATATCCACGGGATTGCGACGAAGGAGCTCAGAGTATCTCTCACACTCCTCGTCCGCGTCCGGAGCATCTATTCTTATGTAATTCACGCTCGCGAAGGGCGCTATACCGAATATGTGGTCGCGGAGAAAATTACCGAACCCCTGCGGCGCATTCTTATCAAGACCGATGTATTCGTCCATATGGAATGCGTTAACACGCCCCCACGGTATCTCCTTATCAGTCGCAAGATTCGCGAGCACCTCGTTCTGCGAGGGAGCGGCGGCAAATATCATGTTTATGCTTTCCTTCTCGCTAAGAGCTCTGAGGATCGCCGCCTTGACGTCAGCCGCAGCGGCAGCGCCCATCTCGTCTCTCGAGGAATAAACGTTGACCTTTAATTTATCCTTGGTAAAGTTTTTCATACAGGTAAAAGCTCCTTTAGTTTATGTACTGCGTCGGAAAACGCTGTTTTCTCATCACTGTACTTGTAAGGATTTTCAAAGCTGCGTCCTACAAGGGCGTTAAGTCCCGAGAAAAGCTGAAGATGAGGCTCCACCGACACGAAGAAGTCCTCTTTTGCGTATTTCACGTGAGCGGCAAGTATATCCTTTATGCGCGCCTCGCCGCATCCGGGAGGAACGATAGCCCCCTGCGAGAGAGCGTCCTTGATATGAAAATAAGCGATATCGTCCTTGAGAAGCTCGTACGCCTCCGGATAAGGATTTACACCCTCGAGAACGTAGTTGCCCATATCAAAAACAGTCTTTATCTCGCCGCCGAAGACGTCGTGTATTTCGCGGCACCGAGAGGGGATATCTCCGTATATCTTAGCCTCGTTTTCGTGACAAAGCACCACCCCGTGCGACTTCGCGAGGCTTACAAGTCTGCCAAGCTCGTCAAATACGCGCGCCTTATGATCAAGGATGCTCTCCCCCTCGGGAGCGTAGAAGCTGAACATTCTGACATATTTTGCGCCAAGCTCGTTCGCCGTCTCGAATACACGCTTTGCCATATCGAGATGACCGTCAAGATTGCCGTCAAGGCGTACCTTGCCGACAGGCGAGCCGATAGCTGATGCTCTGATTCCGTAAGCATCAAGCTTTCTCTTGACCTCTGCAACCTCGGGTCGAGTAAGTGCAGATACGTTCTTGCCGTCAACTCCGCGCACTTCCACGTAATTTATGCCAAAACCCTGCATTCCCTTGAGCTGCTCGGCAAATTCAGCTGAGTACTCATCGGCAAACGCTGAAAGTATGATTTTTCCCATTTTTCCTCCTATACCGTATAGGTATTGACACGCTCCTCCTTACCGGACGCGAGCGAGCGCACGATAGCGTTCATAACGAAGACGGAGGAGATGAGATCCTCATAGGACACGGGCGACTCACCGCCGTGGAGCAAAGCGTAGTATTCGTCAAACTCACTCTTGAACCAGTTGTGCTCATCTGTGCTCTCAAGGCTCATGCCCTTGACCGATTTATCGGCAAAACGACAAGCATAATATACATAATTGTGCTCTATGAACATTCCGTCAACGGTATAGCCATCATAATTAAATTTAACGGAAGTGATATCTCCCTTCTTTCTTGCCTCAACCGAGAGAGGATATCTTCCAAATATTTCAGAGACGACCTCAACAAGATGAGGCGCATAGAAGTAGAAACCGCCGTAAACGCTCGCCGTATCTATGGGAGCTCTTACGTAACCGCCGAGAGTATTTCCGTCAACCGACTCCTGTCTTTCCTTCTTAAGCGTCTTTACACCGAAGTCGTGCTTCAAGGACGAGCCGCCCGACACTCTCGTGCCGCGAGCCTTAAGCTCTTTCATAAATTCGACAGCCTCGCTCTCCTTTATGGTAACGGGCTTATCGATAAACATAGGAATACCGCTGTCAAGATACGGCTTTGCATATTCGTAATGCAGATCTCCGTGGCGTGCGGTTATGATAAGACCGTCGATCTTTCCCACCGCGTCGGTATAATTCTCAAGAACGGGTACGCCGAACTTCTCGTTCAGCGCCTTTGCAGCCGCGGGATCGTTGCTGTAAACGCCCACTACCTCAACGTCACGGTAGCAGTCGGTATTGTAAATAAAATCAAGGAATGTAGCGGCGTGTGAATTTTCACAGCCGAGAATAGCAATTTTCTTCATATTACACCTCAGAATTTAACAGGCATAGGGTTTTCGCGGTGAGCGGTCTCTATTACGGAAATAACCTCTCTCGCCATCTCGGGAGTGACCGACATGGGTTTATTCTCGGTCAGCTTGAAGTAAAGCTCCTTATAAAGCGCGGGGGTACCTATCGAGAATGCGTCGCCGGGGAAGTCGCCCTCCTCAACGTGCTTCTTGAGATCCTCTCGGCAGTAAGCGGGATTGCGGTTTTCGTCCTCAAGGAAGGTCTCGATGACCGGACGCTCGGGATTCTCTCCGTCAACGATGTAGGTCATATTATACTTCAAGGTAGTGGACTTATACGTGCCCTTGGAGCCGATGAGCTTGAGGTTATAATCGCAGTAAGCATCCGAGGATATGACCTCTATATCCACCACGGGTCTGCCGGGCGCGTTGATGATAACCTTGGCGTAGTCGTCGGAGTCGCCGCTGGTGAGTGCTCTGTCAAGTCTGGTGTAGACCACCTTGTATTCGGGATCAAAGTCGATAAGACCGAGACCGATGCCTACGGGGTGAGGACCTGTGTTGTAGAGACCGCCCGCTATCTTCTTCTGAAGCGTCTGCCAATCCCAACGTCTTGAAAATCCGTTGAATCTCACGCTGATCTGCTTAAGCTCACCGATCTTACCCGAGTCGATCACCTCGCGGGCAAAGGTAAATATGGGAGCGAGATTGGACTGCTGGAACACGGCAAGGGTCAGTCCCTTTTCGTTAGCTATCCCGATCAGTCTGTCGCACTGCTCCTTGGTTTTCGCAAAGGGCTTCTCCACGAGGACGTTAAAGCCGTGGAGCAAAAGATCCTCGGTTATAGAATAGTGCATCTCGGAGTAGGATGCGTTGACAACGATATCTACGTCGCTCTTATCAAAGAGCTCGCGGTAATCAGCCAGCGTCTCGCAGCCGGGATATATCTCCCTTGCAACCCCACGTCTGTATTCATCGGCATCAACCACGTATTTTACGTTATAATATTCGTTTTTCTCGCTTCGGTAGTAAAGACCGTGAATGTCCTTACCGCTCCTTCCCTGACCTATTACGGCAAGATTGAGTTTTTTCATATCATATCTCCTTTATTTAGATATTAATGTTATTACGTCTTTATTATAAAATTTAGTTTATGAAAAATAAATAGCATAAATTGGACATTTATATTGCAAAAACTATACTAACGTGCTATAATGAAGTAAATCACAGAAAAGGGGCGCGCCATATGCAAAAGGATTACTCATACGAAAGTGAAAATCTGTTCTTCAAGCACGAGGTAAGCCGCAATATGCCGAAGGATGCGTATTCTATGCACTCGCACAATATGTACGAGCTTCTCTACTTCGTCAGCGGCGACGCGACGCACGTCATAGAGGACAGAAAATACAAGCTGAAGCGCGGCGACCTCGTGCTCATACGCCCCTCCAAGTACCACTTCATACAGATAGACTCCGACTGCGATTACGAGAGATACGACATCCTTTTCAGTGATAAGACGAAAAATATAGACGGCCTTTCCCTGCTCGACACCGCGCCCGAGGTTATCAACCTTGAGGAATATCCGATGGCTACCGAGATCGTAAAAAAGACCGACTTTTATTATAAGCATTTCGGAGGCGAGGACTTCGAAAGGATACTTACAGGGCTTCTGTGCGAGCTTTTTTATCTGCTCAGCGTTACTCCCGCAACGGAGAACACGGATGCTCCGAGCGTCACCTCGCCGACCCTCTCGCTCGCCCTCTCGTACATAAACGATAACCTCACGACTCTCTTGAGCGTCGAGGAGGTGGCGAAAAGCTGCTTCGTAACCGAGAGCTACCTGTTCCGCCTCTTTAAGAAAGAGCTGCGTAAGACCCCCGCAAAATACATAGCGTCAAAGCGGCTTTTGCTGGCGGAGAGAATGATATCCGACGGAGAAGCACCGACTGCGGTATATGAAAAATGCGGTTTTGCCGACTATACGACCTTTTACCGCAACTACCGTTCATTCTTCGGGCACTCGCCATCAGAAACAATTTAAATCATTTTTTGAAAATAATAGTTTACAAAATCAAGTTATAACGCTCTGTATTTGGTCGGCGATATACCAAAGTGCTTCTTGAACAATCGGCTAAAATAGAACAGATCATCATAGCCCACCAAGAGCGCGATCTCCGATACGGTCAGCATCTCATTTTTTAAGAGACTCGCCGCGGTATTCATACGAAGGCTGATTACGTACTGCGTGGGAGTCAGACCGTACGAGCCGCGAAAGAGATTATTGAAATACTTTCTTCCACCCCCCTTCGGCATAGCCTCTTCAAGATCGAAATCGGTTCTTTGATAATTACGCGCTATGAAGTCGCGTAAGGACTCTACGTCGTCACGCTCAGCCGACATACGTGCCGTTTGTCTGTCGCTTATTATGGAAAACAGCTCGTATATTGCGCTGACGGCTTTATATTTATCTCCATCCACACAGATATCTCTGTTCTTCATTATCTTATTGAATAACGTGCGCGCCCTTGGGTCATTGCTTACGTCAACCGCAAGGGTTGGTATATCCGTATCTGCCGCGAAGCACACACAAAGCGAGCTGCCCTGCTCTATGCATTCCACCGAGTAGGAATCCTTCCGGTTTATGAAAAAGAGCGTATCCGCACTGACCTCTATCCTTTCACCGTTCACGGTATGATCGTACCTTCCCGAGAGCTGATATGAAATAATGTGCCCAGGCTTGTCCGATGAATTATCCCGCCGCATACGCTTTGTCATATACTCATATACGGAATACACGTCGGTAACCACTAGTCTCATAGCATCCTCCCTTTTCCCTATTGTCCATAATTATATCTTCTTTTTTTGTAAAAAGTCAATATTCCTGTTCCGTTTTGTGCAAATGTGCGTTATTGTGTATTCTCCCGTATGGATGAATATGCAAAAGAACACCCCTCTGACAGCTCGTATAAGATGAAGGCGAAGCTCTACGAGAGCATAGCCGACGAGATCGAGCCAATATTATTTGAGGATATCCCGTTCTTCTTCGAGACCGGCGCGCTCACACCGTCTAAACATGAAAGCATAGGCCGGAGCTTCTCATTGCTTTAGTTTAGTTTTTGCAAGGTGTATGTTCAATTACTGCTATTTATTTTGCACGGTAAAGATCTTATAATTAAGATAAAATCACTACAAATCACGCAAAAGCGAGGAAAAGGCTATGTATATAGGCACTATCGGAAATAATACCCAACCGAGATTTTATCACGCAGGTACAAACGTTCCTTTCGAGCCCGAGGTGTGCGACGGTGCAGCCGTGTGGAGATGGACCGATATTTACGATTCTGCGGTAGATGTAAAATACTCCTTTAAAAAGGAGCATTACATTGGCACTGTGGATATCAAGGTAAGCGGTGCTTTGGACGTTGCTTTTTTCGTTGACGGAGTTAAGGTCGCGGTCAAGAACGCATCAGCTCCCGTTCACGTTAACCTTTACGGCAAGGAAGCGGTGATCCGATTGCGCGGTAACGTTGCCGACCTGACGTTCTCGGGTGCGGAGATATTCGGATTCTTACCGGATGATAACGAGCCGTTTATCCTGCCCGTCCCAAAGAAAATAGAATACTCGGATAAGTTAATGCCCGTAGGAAGCATCGTCGGCATCGGCACGGACGGTGAGTTTGCCGCAGAATTCTTAAAGGACAGCCTTTCCGAAAGATATGAACAGCTCCCCGACGGTGAAGGGATCAAGCTCTCCTTTGCCATCTGCAGTGAGTACGAAAGCGAGAGATACACCGTCACGGTCACGGAAAGCGGAGCCGAGGTAAAAGCAAGCACCAGACTCGCGCTTTTGTGGGGAGCGTGTCGAGTTATCGACCTCTGGTCTGACGGACACCTGCCGACAGTAAGTATAGACGATAAGCCGGATACCGAGATGCGCGGCTTCCATATGGGTCTGCCGACCGTGGAGCGAATGGAGTTTGTAAAAAGGCTCGCGCGCTACGTTCTCTTACCTCTCGGATATAACCACGTTATTATAGAATTTAACGGCGCTATGCGCTTTGACCGCCACCCCGAGATCAGTGAAAAATGGCTTGAGTCCGAGCGTCTTTACGAAGAAGGCAAGGGCGCGAGAGTAATGCACGCGGATATCGGCGCGGAGGGTACGCTTCTCGAAAAGGCACAGGTGCGTGATCTTTTATCGGTGTTTGAGAGCTACGGCATCGAGGTCATCCCCGAGGTGCAGAGCCTCGCGCATATCGAATACATAACCAACGCATACCCCGAATTTGCTGAGCTCGGAAAATTCGCGAAGGAAGCATCCGACGGGGAGATGGCAAAGATCAACCACACCAACATCATCGACCATTGCTATTGTCCGCACCAAGAGGGCTGCATGGATATCATCTACGATATCATTGACGAAATAGTCGAGGTCGTAAAGCCCAGGAGATACGTGCACATCGGTCACGACGAGGTATATCACATCGGTCTGTGCCCCGAGTGTAAAGCCAAGGGCGGTCCGCGTGTGTATACAGATCATGTCAAAGCTCTCCACGACTACATAGAGAAAAAGGGCCTCGGTACTATGCTTTGGTCGGATATGTTCCACACGGATATGTACTACACGGGTGAGGACTACGCATCGGTAAAGCTCGAATTGCCGAAGGACCTCGTGCTCCTCGACTTCACGTGGTACTACCATCTTGACAAGGATATCGAGGACGACCTCCTGCCCGAGGGCTACAGGATAGTTATGGGCAATTTCTACTCCTCGCATTACCCCAGATTTAAAGAGAGGATCGCCAAAGACGGAATGATAGGCGGAGAGGTCTCCACGTGGACGGCTGTATCCGAGGAAAAATTCGCAGAGAACGGTAAGTTCTTTGACCTGCCATACGCCGCAGAAATGCTCTGGAACGCAAGCACCTACGATGAAAGAAACCGCGATGCTCTTTCAGCTCTTATAGGTCAGCTTGTGATCCCCGAAATGCGCGATCTTGTTCACGGACGTTACGATCTCTATCTCAAAACGGATATATATACCGCAGACTATGCAAGCTTCCCCGGAGACGATACACGAGTTCCCGAAGAGCTCTTGCACCTGGGACTCGTAGAGCCCAAGGGTAAAATCAAGGCGGGTAAGAGATACGACAGACTCATTTTCTCCCACGCGACTCTCAATCCCGCTCCCCGTATCTGCTGGCAGGAGCTTATTCCCGTGGGTAAATACACCGTAACATATAAGGACGGCGAAGCAGTGGATATCCCCGTAAATTACGCAGGCGGAGTCCTTCACGTTCACTCAGGCTTCGGACTCCCGATGCCTCAGCACTACTATCGCCATCAGGGCTACGTCGGTACTTGGTTCGCCGACCCTACCTACGAGCACCGCACCGCCGAGGGTGAGCCCGTTCTCTTGCTCGGTCAGGTCTGGGATAACCCCCGCCCCGAAAAGAAAATAGCCTATATCACCTACACCCCCGACGAAAACGACTGCGCTGTTCTTGTCAGCGGCGGCGTGATGGGCATCAAGGCATCTCGATAAACAGGCAGCAAATAGACCTTCCAAAATCAAACAAATATTCTGATGGCATTACCATCGCGATAAAAAGGCGAGGATACGCAACTTCAGCGCATCCTCGCCCAATTTATTTATTCTTTAGCTTCTTCATTCGGAACAAACTCTAAAAGATCCTCTATCTTGCAATTAAGAACAGTGCATATCCTCGCTAAAACGTCAATGTCCAGCCTTGCTATCCTATTATTGCAATGGTTGTTGATCTGCGAGCGTTGCATTTCCGCCATGTGACTCAGCTTATTCTTGCCGATTCCCTCTTTTTTGATTAATTCATCAAGCTTGATTATAATTTTTCCGTATTCATATCATTCAGCAAATTAAGTATTGACTTTTAATTATAAACAAGTTATAGAAAAATCTACCTATCGCGAGCTTGACGACAATCTGCCGAGATTGCCAAAATGTAAGTGAAAATTACACGCAGTAATTTTGATGAAGATCGGTCGAGCGGAGCCCGAAGCAATAGCTACCTATTGCGAGCTTGGCGACAATCTGCCAAGATTGCCAAAATGTAAGTGAAAATTACACGCAGTAATTTTGATGAAGATCGGTCGAGCGGAGCCCGAAGCAATAGCTACCTATTGCGAGCTTGGCGACGGTCGGCCGATATTCGCAAAATTACAAGTGTAAGACTCTTTCCTGGATCTCTTGGGTACGCCCCTGATTCCAATACTGCGTACCGATATATCCGCAGGTACGTCTTGCGACGTTCATCTTGGACTGATCGCGGTTGTGAC
This sequence comes from uncultured Ruminococcus sp., assembly GCA_964460165.1. GTDB lineage: Bacteria > Bacillota > Clostridia > Oscillospirales > CAG-272 > UBA1740. The sequence continues at coordinate 42,158 of CAYWPS010000001.1, forward strand.
AGTTCGGACACTCCCAAACGAGCTTACCGTCCTCGTCGTTAGTGATATCTATCTCTCCGTCGTAGCCGCAGACCTGACAGTAGTCACTCTTGGTATTGAGCTCAGCGTACATAATATTGTCGTAGATGAACTCCATTACGCCAAGGACGGCGTCAATATTGTTCTGCATATCGGGAACCTCTATGTAAGAGATAGCGCCGCCGGGCGAGAGCTTCTGGAACTTTGCCTCAAGGGCAAGCTTCGCAAAAGCGTCGATAGGCTCGGTAACGTGGATATGATAAGAGTTTGTGATATAGTTTCTGTCGGTAACACCCTTTACTATACCAAAGCGGTTCTGCAAGCACTTCGCAAACTTATAGGTAGTGCTCTCAAGGGGAGTTCCGTAGAGGGAGTAATCAATATTCTCGGCTGCCTTCCACTTGGCGGTGTACTCGTTAAGCTTTCTCATTATCTCAAGACCGAGCTCCTCGCCCTCACGCTCGGTGAGCTTCTTGCCGTTGAGAGCGTATACGCACTCCCAAAGACCCGCGTAGCCAAGAGAAAGAGTGGAGTATCCGCCGTGGAGATACTTGTCGATGGTCTCACCCTTCTTAAGACGGGTGAGCGCGCCGTACTGCCAAAGGATAGGAGCGGCATCGGAGAGCGTGCCGGTAAGTCTCTCGTGACGGCACTGAAGCGCTCGGTGACAAAGCTCCATTCTCTCGTCAAAGATCTGCCAGAACTTGTCCATATTCTTGCCTGCGGAGAGCGCGATATCTACAAGGTTGACGGTAACGACACCCTGATTGAATCTGCCGTAGTACTTCGGCTTGCCATCCTCGTCAATATAGGGAGTAAGGAAGGAACGGCAGCCCATACAGGTGTAGCAATGTCCCTCTCCGTTCTTGTCTATCTTACTCTCGAGCATTATCTTCTCGGAGATATAGTCGGGAACCATACGCTTTGCGGTACACTTTGCCGAAAGCTCGGTGAGGTAGTAGTAGGGGGAATCGGGATGAACGTTCTGCTCCTCAAGCACGTAAATAAGCTTGGGGAAAGCGGGAGTGATCCATACACCCGCCTCGTTCTTAACGCCCTGATATCTCTGAAGGAGAGTCTCCTCGATGATGAGCGCGAGGTCAGCCTTCTCCTGCTCGTTCTTCGCTTCGCCGAGGTACATAAACACGGTGATGAAGGGAGCCTGTCCGTTAGTGGTAAGGAGGGTCACGACCTGGTACTGAATACACTGAACACCGCGGCGGATCTCCTCGCGAAGACGGGACTCGGTGATCTTTGCTATAGCGGACGCGTCGGTTACTCCGACCTCCGCGAGCTCCTTGGCGACGGTCTTGCGGATCTTCTCGCGGCTGACGTTGACGAAGGGGGCAAGGTGGGTAAGGCTTATGGACTGACCGCCGTACTGGTTGGACGCAACCTGCGCGATGATCTGAGTAGCTATGTTACAAGCGGTGGAGAAGCTATGAGGCTTTTCTATCATAGTACCGCTGATAACGGTACCGTTCTGAAGCATGTCCTCAAGGTTTACAAGATCGCAGTTATGCATATGCTGAGCGAAATAATCTGCGTCGTGGAAGTGGATAAGCCCCTCCTCGTGCGCCTTTACGATAACCTCGGGAAGAAGGATTCTTCTGGTAATGTCCTTGGAGACCTCGCCCGCCATATAGTCACGCTGAACGCTGTTAACGGTGGGGTTCTTGTTAGCGTTCTCCTGCTTAACCTCCTCGTTGTTGCACTCGATGAGCGACATGATCTTATCGTCGGTAGTATTGGACTTACGGATAAGCTCTCTCTTGTATCTGTAAGTGATGTACGCCTTGGCAAGATCAAACGCGCCAAGCTTCATAATTTCCTTCTCTACAAGGTCCTGTATCTCCTCAACTCCCGCGGAGCGAACCATAGTAAGACAAAGTCTCTCAACCTCGAGAGCTATATTTTCAATATCCTCGGGGGATATTCTCTGTTTTTCATCAATCGCCTCATTGGCTTTAGCCACAGCGACGGATATCTTCTCTCTGTCGAAGATAACCTCTGAGCCGTTTCTCTTAATAAGCTTCATAGTCTTTCCTTTCTCAAAATCTCGTTTATCGTAAGCCGCGCAGGTCAAGCGCGGCGGCTTCGTAAGGGTTAAAAAAACGATCCCTCCCAAGTATTGCCCGGGAGCGACGTCCGTGAGTCATTATACACTATATTTAGTGTTTTGTCAAGGGTCGAATTACTATATCTTGTGTTTTTTGGATATACAAAAAATGGTAAACACATAAGTTTTCAACAAATTAAATTGTCGAATTTTGGTGATTTTACCACTTGATTTTCCGCCCCTTAAAATAAAGCGTGGCAGATTAATTTTAACCTTGTTGATTTTTTACAAAATCGAGTGGTTTTTTTCTATAATATTCTATCTCAAATTTCATTTTTATTTTTTGAAAAAGCGCGCCGTACGTTATTGACATCGCATGACCCAAGTGGTAAAATACTTTTATATCAAAAAAACGGAGAACTTATGAAGCTTAAAAAATATATATCCCCCGCCCTGCTGTTTGCGGCAGCGGTAATATGGGGCTTTGCATTCGCGGCTCAGGACGCCGCGTCGGATATGAACGCCTTTTCGCTTGGCTTCTGGCGCAGTATCGTAGCGGGCGTCTTCCTTATCGGCGCGGTCGTGCTGCTTGATAAGCTCATGGGGACGGGCAGACGCCTCATCTCAAGAAAAGGCATCGACCTTAACAGAAACGAGATCATCGGCGGTATTATCCTCGGCACCGTGCTTGTCGCGGCGTCAGCATTACAGCAGTTGGGAATAAACGCGGGAACGGACGGAGGAAAGGCGGCGTTTATAACCGCGCTTTACGTCGTGCTAGTGCCGGTGTACGCTCTCGCGCTCAAAAAGAAAGCTCCCATGAACGTATGGGTAAGCATAGCTATCGCTATCGTGGGCTTCTATCTTCTGTGTATCAAGGAGGACCTGACGGTTGCCCCCTCGGACCTGCTTGTCGTCGGAGCCTCAATGATCTTCCCCATACATATTCTGACGATAGACAGCTTCTCGCCTAAATGCGACGGAGTGAGAATGTCTATGGTGCAGTTCTTCACCGCGGCAATTCTCAATCTTGCGGCAGCAATCATCTCTGGGGGCGTATCCTGCCTCGGCTTCACCGCCGCAAACGTCCTGCCAATACTGTTTCTCGGCATCGGGTCGAGCGGTATCGCCTACACGCTGCAAATACTCGGTCAAAAGGGAGTTAACCCTGCCGCAGCATCAATCATACTCTCGCTTGAGTCGGTATTTGGAATAATCGGCACGGCACTGTTTCTCGGTCAGACGCTCACACCGCGCGAATATCTCGGGTGCGCCGTTGTTCTTGCGGCGGTCATACTCTCGCAAATAGACATCGGCTCAATAAGAAAAAAGCCAAGCAAATCGGATAAATAATCAGATACGCCAATAAAAAAGAGCAAGAATTTTGGGAGACCCCTCTGTTCCTGCTCTTTTTATATCCGATTCGCACTTACGTGCGGATATGTTTAAACTCGGACGGAGATATTCCGTAATGACGCTTAAAGCTCTTGGAAAAATTGAACTCGTCCTCATAACCGACGAGATGCGCGCTCTCGCCTACCGTATATCCCTCACTCAAGAATCTCTTGGCAAACTCCATACGCACTTCGGTGATGTATTCCTTTATACCTACTCCGTAACGCTTCTTGAATATCCTGTAAAGATAGCTTCTCTCAAAGCCGAAGCTATGCGCAAGAGAGGTAACGCGCAGATCTTCCATATAGTTGTACTGTATATACTGCCGTATCCTGTACAGCTTATCGTCGGTAGCTGCATCCGTACTCTTCAACGACAGTCGGTATATCAGCTCGTATATGAGAGATATGTATATCTCCGGCGAAGACACCCCCTGCCTTATCAGCTCACTGATACGCTCTCCCATCCCCTCGGGAGTCTTGTAAACCGAAAGCGCGCCGGCGAATACGTCCGCACGTCTGCCCGAGAAGGCTATCCAGCGATAGCTCCACGGCGTTTTTTCATCTGCGGTGTAGGTGGTTATCTCACCCGGGCGAATTATGAAAAGCTCTCCGCCTGATATCCTGTGCACGCCGTTTTTGTCACGGAGAACTCCGCATCCCGAGGTGCAAAAGTGTATAAGATAGTACTCTCTCACATAAGGACCGAAGGAATGACCGCTGCCGCAGTCGTGCTCGCCGACAAATATCGGATATACGTCTGTAAAATCTGCGCCGCACTCTATAACGTGCTGTTTAGCCTCCATATAAAGCTCCTTTTTTGCTTTTAACAACATTTTACCATGTATAAGACACAAAAATCAATACAAAATACACATTTTTTATGGTACAGTAAAGAAAAAAGCAAAGGAGACCACTTATGAAAATCACATTTATGGGCGCGGGAAGCACCGTTTTCGCCAAAAACGTGCTCGGTGACGTTCTGCTCACCCCCGCTCTTAACGAGGATCTTGAGATCGCTCTTTACGACATCGACGGAGATAGGCTCGACGAGTCACGCATGATAATTGACGCGCTCAACAGCAAGTATAACGGCGGTAAGGCAAAGATCGGGAGCTACCTGGGTGTCGAGAGCCGCAAGGATGCGCTCCGCGGTGCTAAATTCGTAGTCAACGCAATACAGGTAGGTCTTTACGACCCCTGCACTATAATCGACTTTGAGATCCCCAAGAAGTACGGTCTTCGCCAGACTATCGGCGATACGCTCGGTATAGGCGGCATATTCAGAGGGCTTCGTACCATACATGTTCTCAAGGGCTTTGCCGAGGATATGGAGGAGGTCTGCCCCGACGCATATTTCCTTAACTATACCAACCCCATGGCTATTCTTACCGGATATATGCAAAGATACACCAAGATAAAGACAGTCGGTCTTTGCCACAGCGTGCAGGTGTGCACGTCGGATCTGTTCCGCGGACTCGGTCTTGACCACTCAAGCATAGGCTCTGAGCTTATCGCGGGCATAAACCATATGGGATGGCTTATCGACGTACGAGATAAGGACGGAAAGGATCTCTACCCCGAAATACGCCGTCTTGCCAAGGAGATGAATGAAAGAGAAAAGCACTGTAATATGGTGCGCTTCGACTACATCGATAAGCTCGGCTACTACTGCACGGAGAGCTCGGAGCACAACGCGGAGTACAATCCTTTCTATATCAAGTCCAAGTACCCCGAGCTGATCGACCGCTTCAACATTCCGCTCGACGAGTATCCCCGCCGCTGCGTAAATCAGATAGCCAAGTGGCAGGAGCAGAAGGAGCAGCTGCTCAACGGAGGCGATATCGAGCACGCGCGCTCCAATGAATACGCCTCAAGAATAATGGAAGCGATAGTGACCGACACCCCCTACAAGATAGGCGGCAACGTGCTTAACACGGGGCTTATCGATAATCTGCCCGCCGATGCCTGCGTCGAGGTTCCATGTATGGTAGACGGCGGCGGTATCCATCCGACTCACGTCGGCAGACTGCCCGTTCAGCTCGCTGCTATGAATATGACGAACATCAATCCTCAGCTCCTCACGATAGAGGCGGCTGTCACAGGCAAGCGCGAGCATATCTACCACGCCGCTATGCTTGAGCCGCATACCGCGGCAGAGCTCTCGATCGATGACATCATCGCAATGTGCGACGAGCTCTACGAGGCGCACACGAAAGCGGGATATCCGATATTGTGATCAGTTATTATCGCCCGATGGGCAATCCATGATCTCACTTTGTGAAAGCTGTGAGTTAGCGTTGCTAACTTTATGAGTGCCGCGCGCGTTGATAAAAACAAAAAGCAAGAGCTTTGGCATTTTACCATTTGCTCTTGCTTTTCCTTTTTCTTGCTTTTCCTCTTGGATGCTTCGGCTTTTATCAAGCGGAGGAATTTTGAGATAGTTCTCGCGTTCTTCTAACAGGAGGCGTACATACGGGTACGCCGAGCTTGGCAGAAAACGGGGAAATATCCGAAATTACTCAGCGAGCCAAGACTCAGCGTTCTTCTTGGAAACTCTCGCGATCTTCTCGCTAGGATACTTCGACTCCGCACCGCCGTTGGTGTAGAGGAAGTACTTACCGTCAGCAGTAACGTAGAGAGTCTCCTCGTAGCCCGCGGGATCGCCAAAGTAACCGTTGGTTACCTTCTTAACTACGGTAGATGCAGCGGTATCGTACTCGGTTCCGCAAATGATCTTTTTCATTCTTTTTCTTCCTTTCCTATATTTTTACTTCACACGCCCCATAAGCAAGTCAGATCGGATCAACCCTGATCCTGAATCTTTGCAATATCGTAAGGCGTAGTCTGGTAAACAAAGTAATTGAGCCAGTTGGTGAACAGAAGCGTTGCGTGAGCGCGCCATGTAAGCATGGGCGGCTTCGTATCGTCGTCACCGGGGTAATAATTCTTCGGCACCTTCGGATTAATACCAAGTGCCTTATCTCTCTGATACTCCTTCTCAAGAGTTACAGCGTCATATTCGGAGTGCCCCGTGAGAAAGACCTGCTTTCCGCCGGGAGTAATAACGGCGTAAACACCCGCCTCCTCGGATGAGGCAAGTATCTTCAAAAGAGGAGTGTTCTCGATATCCTCGCGCAAAACGGTGGTGTACCTCGAATGAGGAACGTAGAAGACCTCGTCAAAGCCACGGAACAAAATCGAGCGCTTATAGTCAACCGTGTGAGGATACACGCCCGAGAGCTTTTCCTTCATCAGATGCTTCTTTATGCCGAAGTGGTAGTAAAGACCTGCCTGCGCGCCCCAGCAAATATGCAAAGTGCTGTGCACGTGAGTCTTCGACCACTCCATTATCTCGACGAGCTCATCCCAATACTCAACCTCCTCAAACTCCATCTTTTCAACAGGAGCTCCGGTGATTATCAATCCGTCAAAGTATCTGTCCTTCACGTCGGAGAACTCCTTGTAGAAGGCGAGGAGATGCTCCTCGGATACGTTCTTTGATTTATGGGTAGAGGTATGTATAAGCTCTATCTCCACCTGGAGCGGAGTGTTGCCGAGAAGGCGGGATAATTGCGTCTCCGTGTCAACTTTAGTTGGCATTAAATTCAAAACGAGTATCTTAAGAGGACGAATGTCCTGAGTTATAGCTCTCGTTTCCGTCATAACAAAGATGTTCTCCGCCTCGAGAGCTCTCACGGCGGGAAGCTCGTTGGGAATCTTGATAGGCATTATTTTTCTCCATTAAAGCGTAGTCATTATATACTCTCAAGAGCAGCTTTGAGATCGGCGATGAGATCGTCCTTGTTTTCTATGCCGCAGGAGTAGCGCACGAGGTCGCTAGATACGCCGGCGGCGATAAGCTCCTCGTCGTTCATCTGTCTGTGAGTTGCGGACGCCGGGTGCAGACAGCAGGTACGCGCATCGGCAACGTGCGTCTCAATAGCACCGAGCTTCAAGTTCTTCATAAACTTCTCCGCAGCCGATCTTCCGCCCTTGACGCCGAAGCTGATAACACCGCAGGTTCCCCTCGGCATATACTTTTTAGCGAGGGCGTAATACTTGTCGCTCTCAAGTCCCGGATATCTTACCCAGGAAACGTTCTCGTGAGACTCAAGGAACTTAGCAACCGCGAGAGCGTTCTCGCAGTGTCTTTCCATACGGACGTGGAGGCTCTCAAGCCCAAGTCCGAGGATAAACGCGCTCTGAGGCGACTGAGTACAACCGAAGTCACGCATCAGCTGAGCGGTACACTTGGTTATAAACGCGCCCTCCTTGCCAAACTTCTCGGCATAGGTAATGCCGTGGTAGCTGTCGTCGGGAGTACAAAGACCGGGGAACTTATCCGCATGTGCCATCCAGTCAAAGTTACCGGCGTCAACGACGCATCCTCCCACCGCGCTGCCGTGACCGTCCATATACTTCGTGGTCGAATGAGTTACTATATCCGCGCCCCACTCGATAGGTCTGCAATTAATGGGAGTCGCGAAGGTGTTATCTATGATAAGCGGAACGCCGTGAGCATGCGCGCACTTTGCGAAGAGCTCTATGTCGAGGACGTTGAGCGCGGGGTTGGCGATCGTCTCGCCGAATACCGCCTTGGTATTAGGTCTGAACGCCGCATTGATCTGTTCTTCTGTGGAGTCGGGAGAAATAAAGGTAAAGGAGATACCCATCTTCTTCATAGTAACGGCAAAGAGGTTATAGGATCCTCCGTATATTGTGGACGAGGATACAATGTGATCGCCTGCCGACGCTATGTTGAACACCGCGAAGAAGTTAGCCGCCTGACCGGAGGATGTAAGCATAGCGGCGCTGCCGCCCTCAAGCTCGCATATTCTCGCCGCAACGGTATCGCAGGTGGGATTTTGCAATCTCGAATAGAAATAACCGGACGCCTCGAGGTCAAAAAGCTTGCCCATATCCTCGCTAGTAGCGTATTTAAAGGTCGTGCTCTGCACTATCGGAATCTGTCTCGGCTCACCGCTTTTAGGGGAATATCCGCCCTGAACGCAGCTGGTTTCTATCGCAACTTTTCTTTCTTTCATTTTTCTTATCTCCTTTTCAGATATTAAAAATCCGACGGCAAAACAAAAAACGCCACCCGTTCTCAGTCTTGAGACGAATGACATCTGTCAGCCGCGGTACCACTCAAATTCGCGCTTACGCGCCTCGGGGACTCAACCAAGTCCTGCACCGATAACGCTGTGCTTGCGGATCGCCCTACATATCGAACGATCGGCTCGGGAGCCATAGACCATCACCCTTCAGCTGCCGTCTCTCACCAACCGCGGCTCTCTTTGAGCTTATCTGTGATATCCTCTCCGTCATCGTCTTTACGATAATTCTATCATACTGTACAAAACTTGTCAAGTAGTTTCGTTAATTCTTTACAAAAAATAACCTGCGCTCACACACGTGCGAGAGGTATATTGCTCCATCTATTGAAAAAACTTGAATTTTATACACGAAAAAGCTCTTGCCCGGTACAAAACTTTACCCCATTTTTCTTGACTATTATGAAAAACTGTGGTAGAATATATATCCTAACTACAATCCGTCTCGCCGTGAGGCGAAGAAAGGAGATACGTATATGAATTTTTTGCTTTCGTCATACAGCCCGTCCTTTTCATTCCATGATCTTGGTGTTGCGGCGTTCAGAATACTCATCGCGCTCATAGTAGGCGGTATCATCGGTATGGAGAGAGGCCGTCAGGGGCGCGCGGCAGGCATGCGTACGCACATACTAGTATGTCTTGGCGCAACGTTGACGTCCATGACGGGAATGTACGCATTTGACGTGCTCGGTGTCGGCAACGACCCCTTGAGGATCGCGGCGCAGGTGATCTCAGGCATAGGCTTCCTCGGCGTCGGTACGATCCTGATAAAGGGCCGCTTCCAGATCACGGGACTTACCACGGCGGCGGGTATATGGTGCGCGGCTACCATCGGCATCGCGCTCGGCATCGGATACTACGAGGGCGCGCTCGTCACCTTTATCGCCTCGGTAATCGCGGTTACCGTTATGCACAAGCTCGAATACAGCATCGCAAGACAGCACACGCGCTTCGGCATGTATGTGGAAATAACCTCCGCCGACAAGGTCAGACCGACCGTAGATTTTCTTACGGAGAACTACCGCTCCACAGACGTGCAGATAACTCCTCCGCGAAGCGGTACGGCGGGCTACGTCGGTATCGAGGTCAATATTCACCCCTCGGCAAAGCACCCGTTCACACCCTCCGGTGTTGCAAAGGAGCTTGAGGAGCTCGAGGACGTAATATTCGCGCTCGAGTCGATTTAAAAATTCAGCTTAACAGCATACAAGGATGCGTTCTCCGCCCGAGAGCGTCGGAGGAAGGAACCCCGAATTTTCGCTCTAAATCCCCCTATCCCCTGCGCAAAAGAGGCTAGCTCAAGTTTTTCGAACTTGAGCTAGCCTCTTCTTTTGTTAAACTTATATGTTAAGCTATTTTTATTATTCAACCGACTCTTTTTTCGGTTACGCCTGAATTTTCTCAGATGGAGTACACCGAGGAGTATTCCTTATACATCTGCTCGAAGTCCTCACTGTTGTGATTCTTTCTGTTGTACTTGTGCATCTCGAGCGCATCGTACTTAGCGATCTCTATGACGCATCCTCCAATGTTGGCACAGTGGTCGGAAACGCGCTCAAAGTTATTGAGTATATCAGAAAGAACGAAGCCGTGCTCGATGGTGCACTCACTCTTTTGAAGTCTGATGACGTGATTGAGCTTGATCTTGTCGCACAGATCGTCAACGACCTGCTCGAGAGGATCTATCTTGGACGCGGCATCGAGATCATTCTCGGAAAACGCCTTGTATGAAAGCTCAAGTATATCGCTGACCGCGCGGCTGAGAACTCCAAGCTCTCTGGTTGCCTCGTCGGAGAATGCGATCTTCTTGTCTCTGATCTCCTCGCAGGACTCAACGATGTTGACAGCGTGGTCTGAGATGCGCTCGTAGTCACCGATTATGTGAAGGAGCTTCGTTACCTGCTCGGAATCACTCTGGTCGGTCGTATGAGCGGATACCTTGATAAGATAAGAGCCGATAGCGTCCTCAAGGTTATCCACCTTATTCTCTACGTCGCGGATGCTGTCCGCGAGCTTGGCATCAAAGTTGCCAAAGAGGGAGATCGAGTCGATGATCGACTTAGTAGAAAGCTCTGCCATGGAAGCAACGACCTGAGTCGCACGGCCAACCGCAACGCCGGGCGTGGCGAGAAAACGGTCGTCGAGAAGCGTCGAGGTCTCCTGATCATCCTTGGAATCCTTGATGATGAGGGTGGAGAGCTTAGCGAGCTGCTTATAGAAGGGACTGATAAGAGCAACGCATATAAGCTTAAAGAGGGTGTGAACGATAGCGACTCCCCACGCGTCGATAGCAGTCCCGAGGAACGCGAAGTTCACGAATGCGTTGAGCGTATAGAAAATAACCGACACGAGCACAACGCCTATGATATTGAAGGATAGATGGACTATCGCCGCGCGCTTACCGTTTTTGTTTGCGCCGAGAGAGGAAAGCATAGCGGTAACGCAGGTGCCTATGTTCTGACCCATTACGATCGGAATCGCCGCGCCGTAGCTGATAGCGCCCGTGACCGTAAGAGCCTGAAGAATACCTACCGATGCGGAGGAGGACTGAACGATAGCGGTGAGGACGAGACCTGCCATAATACCGAGTATTGGATTCTCGAACATCATAAGTATCTTTGCGAAGTTAGGGTCACCCTTAAGAGGGCTGACCGCGTCGGACATCATCGTCATACCGGTCATAAGAATTGCAAAGCCGAGGAGTATCGCGCCGATATCCTTCTTCTTGCCGCGCTTGACGAACATAACGAGGCAGATACCGATAACCGCAACGATCGGCACCCAGGAGTCCGGCTTAAGTATACCCAGCAGCTCCACCGCGTCAGACCCGCTGCCGCCAAGGCTGTTAAGAGCCGTAAGCCACGCGGTGATAGCGGTACCGACGTTTGCGCCCATAATAACGCCTACCGACTGGATGAGAGTCATCGTGCCTGAGTTAACGAAGCCGACGACCATAACCGTTGTAGCCGAGGAGGACTGGATCACGAGAGTTACGCAAAGTCCGAGAAGGAAGCCCTTGACGGGGTTGGTAGTCATTTTGCCAAGGAAGGTCTTAAGACTGCTTCCCGCGCTCTTTTTAAGGGAATCGCCCATAATGTCCATGCCGTACAGGAACAAAGCAAGACCGCAAAGCAGCGCAAGAATATCACCGAAGCCAAAGGTCGCCGCCTGTGTCGACAGAGTGAAATTCAACAATTTTTTCATTAATTTTTCCTTTCATGTAAACGGAGATGAATGTTTCATCGTTGTAATTATACAATAGCATGCCAAGAATTGTCAAGTGACAATTTCGACATATTATGATACCGGGCTTAAAGCAGGGTTTGTCCGTTTATCACAAGGCTGAAGCGTAAACCGATCGCCTCCGCCGCCTGACGCGACATCTGCATTCTGCCGATAAAAATGCGGAAATAGTCTATCACAGCGCTTATCGAGGTGTCAACGTCGAGCTCAAGGATTATAGTACTCCTGTCCTCGCTTATCCTGAGGCTTGAGCGCTCAACCGAATAATTTACTCTGTCGTGTATATCAAACGCGGACTTGTCGGAATTTCTAACACGGGTGCGCCTTACGTCGCATTTGTCGGCGATAATGAGCGCGGCGGATACGGGGTTTACGGGCACGCCCGTGCCCTCGTCGTGATTGCCTATCGCGGTGACCACGGTGGCTATCTCATCGGCATCCATACCGAGCTTGTCAAGAATACGGAAAGCCATTACCGCCCCGCTCTGCGAGTGGTCAACGCGGTTAACAAGATTGCCTATATCGTGCAGATACCCTGCCATTCTCGCGAGCTCGACAGTCCTCTCGTCATATCCGAGCGTCTCTAGAATATAAGCCGCTCCCTCGGAGACCTTACCTACGTGAGCAAAGCTGTGCTCGGTATAACCAAGAGCGATAAGCGACTCATCCGCCTTGGTTATATAAGTTTTGATGTCTTCGTTTTTTCTGATCTGTTCAAAAGTAACCTTCATAATCTCCTCAGATCGATCCCACGATCGTGTCAACAAGCATGTCAATTTCCCGAGAGCCCTCACCGCGCAACGCGGATTTAAATGAAAGGTCCTCACAGATAAATTCGGTTTCCTTAAGAGACGAGAGTATCTCCCTCATACCCTTACCGGCGCTGAGTGCCCAGGAGCCGCTCTCAATAAGGGCTATTTTTCTGCCCTTGACAGCGTGCGCCGTAAGGTCGCGGAGTAAATTCTCCATATTCACAAACACACCGCCGTTATAGGTAACCGAGGCAAATACGAGATGGCTGTACTTGAAGGACTCGGCTATAATGTGCGAGTGCTCGGTCACCGAGACGTCGTACATAACGCACCTCACTCCCCTCTCGCGAAGGCGGCACGCAAGGATGTTAGCGGCGTTTTCGGTATTGCCGTAAACGGATGCGTACGCGATCACAACGCCCTTCTCCTCGGGGGTATACGTAGCCCAGTGCATATATTTATTTACATAATAGCCAATATTATCTCTCCAGACGAAGCCGTGCAAAGGGCAGATCCTCTTAATATCAAGCGCCGACGCCTTGTTAAGCAGCTTCTCAACCTGCATGCCGTACTTGCCTACGATATTTGTATAGTATCTTCTCGCCTCGTCAAGATAATCCCTGTCAAAATCAACCTCGTCGGCAAAGAGCGCGCCGTTCAAAGCGCCGAACGTACCAAAGGCATCAGCCGAGAAAAGAGTACCGCTCGTCAGATCGAACGTCACCATGACCTCGGGCCAATGCACCATGGGTGCGGAGATGAAGGTGAGCCTGTGCTTACCAAGCTCGAGCACGTCCCCCTCTTTGACAGTGAGAGCATTGACCTCTCTGCCCTTAAAGGCGCGTATCATATCGAGAGTCATTTTATTACACACCACGGTACACTCCGGGTGGCGCAAAAGCACGTCGAGCAGAGTTGCGGAGTGGTCCGGCTCCATATGCTGAACGACAAGATAATCAAGCGATCTGCCGTCAAGCGTATGCTCCACGTTCTCAATAAACGTATCCGTAACGGCTCTGTCGGCGGTATCTATGAGCGCCGTTTTTTCATCAAGTATCAGATATGAATTATAGGATATTCCGCGAGGTACGGAGTAGACCGCCTCAAAGAGCGCGAGCCTTCTGTTATCCGCGCCGACCCAGATCATATCCTCGTCAATTTTTCTTGTACAATACATGCTGCTTCCTTTCTTTTCGAACGATCGTTGGGCTTTTGCCCACCTTATATATTATTGCACATTTGCGCGCGCAAAGTCAATAGTTTTTTTCACTTTGCAACGGCGCTTTGAAACGGCGCGCACTCTTTAGACACTTTTCGCGGAGTGTCTCACTGAAAGAAAAATATCGGAGCAACAGCGGTAAGTTTTTCTAAAACCTCTTGCCAAATTCGGAAAAATGATATATAATTGTGGCGTATGTAAAAACAAAAAACAGAAAAGGACAAAAAACCATGAAAGAACTTCTCAGTCTTTTTGACGGTCTGCTCGCCTTCTGTCAGGATGGCAACTGGAAGATGATAGTGATGTGGGCGATCGGCGGCGTGCTGATCTACCTCGCTATCAAAAAGGAAATGGAACCCACTCTCCTGCTCCCCATCGGCTTCGGTTGTATCATCATGAACTTCCCCGGCTCCGGCGCCGCAGGTCCGCTTTCAACGCTCTACAACGCGGGTATTGCCAACGAGCTCTTCCCTCTCATTCTCTTTATCGGTATCGGCGCGATGATCGACTTCGGTCCTCTGCTCTCTAACCCCAAGATGATGATATTCGGCGCGGCGGCTCAGTTCGGTATATTCTTCACTCTCTGTATGGCATCGATATTCTTCCCCGACTTCAGAGATTACGCTTCCATCGCGATAATCGGCGCGGCGGACGGCCCTACCTCCATCGTCGTCGCTAACAAGCTCGGCTCGCAGTACGTCGGCGCTATCACGGTCGCGGCATATTCGTATATGGCACTCGTGCCTATCATTCAGCCGCCCGTGATCAAGGCTCTCACCACCGAAAGTGAAAGAAAGATAAAGATGACGTACAAGCCCAAGAATGTTTCAAAGACCACGAAGATCCTCTTCCCCATTATAATCACCGTGGTAGCTTGTATCTTCGCTCCCGACGCGGGCGCTCTTATCGGCTTCCTTATGTTCGGTAACCTTATCCGCGAGTGCGGAGTTCTCGACTCTCTCTCCGAGACCGCTCAGAAGGTGCTTGCAAACCTTATCACCATCTTCCTCGGTATTACCATTGCTTTCAATATGACCGCGGAGCAGTTCCTTAACGTGAATACCCTTCTCATCATGGGTCTCGGTCTCGTCGCCTTCATCGTCGACACGGCGGGCGGCGTTCTCTTCGGCAAGCTCTACAATGTATTCGCCAAGGAAAAGATCAATCCCATGATCGGCGCGGCAGGTATATCCGCATTCCCCATGGCGGGCCGTATAGTACATAAAATGGGTCTTAAGGAGGATCCGCAGAACTTCCTTCTTATGCACTCCATCGGCGTAAACGTTTCGGGACAGATCGCTTCCGTTATCGCGGGCGCGCTTATCCTCAAGATATTCGTTCCAATGCTTTGATCGTAAGGAGGATCTGAAATGTTGAATTTTTACTTTGCACCCATTGAATTCGTAAAAAATCTTAAGTATATGGGCATCGGCATGCTCGGCGTATTCATTATCGTAGGCGTTATCATGGCGGCGACATATCTCACCAGCTATCTTACGAACAAGCTCACAAAGCCGAACGACGAGGATTGATCACAAAGATCTTATAAAGGCACGGCATGAGCCCGCTAAATAAAATCAAGAGACTTTAAAATTACGGTCAAGCCCCTTATAACAACTGAAAGGGGCTAGCGCATTTAGGCGCAACCGAAAATGACACGTAAGAAGATAAAAAACTCAAAAATTAACGAATGAGCTGAAACTTTTTCTATAAGGTTGCAATTCTGCGAATTTCTCCATTACATCAAGGTCATTTTCTATTCGCGTTTCCCTCCCTCAACGTATTTTTATACGTCTCTCGGTCGGGAGAACCCGAATTTTCGCTCTAAATCCCCCTATCCCCTGCGCAAAAGAGGCTAGCTCAAGTTTTTCGAACTTGAGCTAGCCTCTTTTTGTTTGCTTCGGTTCAGCGCGATGTCCTTAACAGGTAAGTCATACTAAAGGCTAACCGTTGTTTACATTTTAGGTTATTTTGCTTGATTATTGGAAATCCGCGAGAATTAATAATTCTCTTTTCTGACCTCAAAGTAGGACTGAGGATGAGCGCATACGGGACAAGCCGCGGGAGCCTTGGTGCCCATCACGAGATGTCCGCAGTTACGGCACTCCCACATAGTCATCTCAGACTTTTCAAATACCTTCTGAAGCTCTACGTTGTTAAGAAGCGCTCTGTATCTCTCCTCGTGAGCCTTTTCGATAGCGGCAACGGCTCTGAACTGACGCGCAAGGGCGGTGAAGCCCTCCTCCTCCGCTTCCTTAGCAAAGGTGTCGTACATGTCGGTCCACTCGTAGTTCTCACCCTCTGCTGCCGCAAGAAGATTGCCTGCTGTATTACCAAGTCCGCCAAGAGCCTTGAACCAAAGCTTTGCGTGCTCCTTCTCGTTTTCCGCGGTCTCAAGGAAGATAGCCGCGATCTGCTCGTAGCCCTCCTTCTTAGCAACGGACGCGAAATAGGTGTACTTGTTTCTTGCCTGAGATTCGCCCGCAAATGCGGTCATAAGATTCTGTTCTGTTTTAGTGCCTTTAAGATTCATAATAGTTCTCCTTGGGAAAAATTCTTTCTTAATTATTTGCTTTTTACGTGACGGTTATGCACTCAGATGTCTGCACAACGATCGGCGCGAGCCTTGCAGGCATCGCATAGATAACGAACCTTAAGCTCGTACGAGTTGAATTCGGAGCCGATGGCATCGGATAACAATTTGTCAAAATTCCTGAGATTGAAATCCTTAACTCCGCCGCACTCCTCGCAGATCATATGACCGTGAGGCACATAGGAATTATCATACCTGTCCGAAAGCGAATCTCCCGTGATCCTTCTGATCAGCTTTTCAGCCTCGAGCACCTTAAGGTTGTTATAAACCGTAGCTCTTGAGATCCCGGGGAGCTTCTCCTTGGCAAGCGTGAAGATCTCGTCCGCGGTATGGTGACACATATCCGAGCGAATCACCTCCAGGATAACTGCTCTCTGCTTTGTCAAAGTGTATCACTCCGTTCAATTGATTGAATGAATTTAGACTCATTCTAAATTTATTATACACCAAAAAAACTTGCTTGTCAACACTTTTCAGAAAAAATCCAAATTATTTTTTATATCCCGCTATATCGCGCTCGGGTATAAACTCGTTATCAAGAGCTATCCCGTAAACGCGCTCGTAGCAATCTCGCTTTGCCTCGGAGTCAGCGCCGCGAAGTCTGTCCCTCGCTTCCCGTTTTTCAAGCGACGGGTCGGGATATATCGGAGGCATAATATGGAGAATGTGCTTCACCTTATAAAATCCCGCGCTGTTGACCTCGTCCGTATTTCTCATCTCAACGAAGCACGGAATTATCGGCACGCCAAACTCCGCCGCATAGTGATACGCGCCTATACGAAGCTCTCTCGGCTTCTTGTAGTTATACCACATCTCCTGCTCGGGATATATAAGCACGAGCTCTCCGTCCGAGAGCTTCTTTTTTAAGGCGGGCTTCAGATTTTTCGCCATATACGAGGGGCTTGATGACACGGGCATCGTCCTGCAATTTCGCATCAAAAAACCGAAGAACCCCCTCATAAAAACGTTTTTCTCCTGAATGACTATATTAAGCTCCCTCTCTCTGCCGCCGCACATCGCCATAAGCCAAATTATCGTACAGTCCGTCGGATTAAAGTGGTTGGAGGTGATTATAGCGCCCTCCTTGACCGAAGCCAGATTTTCAAGTCCGACTATCTCGGTCTCTTCGTTAAGCGCCGCTGTCGCCCTGTCTGCTATCCTGACCGCGACCGCCGTCTTAAGTCTGCTCAAGGGCTTCCTTCTCAAATTATCAAACGGCAGGATGACTCGTTTGATCTCTCTGTCGGTGGGTAATGGATCGTGAAGCTCGACCTTGCGAAAGCTGTCGCCGTCCTTCAAGGCGCGCGAAATATTATCTATAACGGCGAGCCTATCCCTTCTTTTTCTTTCGTTAATTTTAGGCACGGCGTCCCCCTGCAAGAGCTTCAAGCGCACATTCGTCACAATCAGCAAAGCCTCCGCTCCGTCCAGCAAGCTCCCACGCGCGCTGAACGAGCCTTACGCCGCCCTCGGCATCGCGCTCCCTTTCCTCGTCCGTATATTCAACAAACTCTCTGACCATATCCGCGTAATAAGGAGTCGTACGCGCCACATCCCAGAATACGTCCGAGTATGGAACGCCGTCGTAGTGCCACGGCTTTTTATAAAAATTGTAGTGTATAAGATGCTGCTCCGCCGCAGGAAGCGGATCATCCGCCATGGGATGCTTGTTCCAGCCGCCGTCAAGATAATGTATCCTGCCGCGGCACAGATAGTTCAAATAGTCCTGATCCGGAGCTACCGTGTCAAAATTTTTCTCGACAACGAGCCTCTCAAACCTCTCAAGTATGCGGCACCGTCTGTATGCGCTGAGGTTAATGAGCAGCACTCCCGAATTAATGTAGTCGCGCGCGGGAACTCCCACCCAGTTTCTTACGTAATCCGAGAATTCGGGAACGCGGGCAACGGACTCGTCGGTAACGGCGCCGAGCACGCTGTCACCTATATTGGTAAAGTAGAGCTTAGCGATGTCGTCAACGAGAACTACGTCACAGTCGATATAGACCGCGCGGGCAAGCCTCGGATACATGGACGCTATAAACATTCTGTAAAAGATAGCCTCGGAGTAATAGTCGCGGAGCTTACGCGACAGGTCACCGCCAAAGCCCGATATCGCTCTTTCTACGTTAACGAGCATTATATTGATATTTTTCACATCAAGGTGTCTGAGCTTTCTGACGTTCTGAGGCGCAAGTCCTTTGTTAAGAACGTAAATATCGTATACGTAATTATCACTGGAATGTAGCGAGACGGATTTAACCGTAACCATAAGATACGGAACGTAATTATCGTCCGTAGCGGTAAATATATGCACGTGTTTTTTATTCATTTATTTTCCTTTCGAATGTTAGCATAAATAGTGTAAGCGGTGTTTTTTTCCGGTATCACCTCCTCTTGCTTGTATTTTACAAACGGAGGCTGAAAAAGAAAAGGACATCCGGCGATATTTTTCACTAAACATTGTGGATGCCAAATTCTCATCAAAGTTCAACTCCACAAAACCGAGAATTTCCCGCTCGTGTTGACAAAACGCGTCATAAGTGTTATAATTATAGTACGCAAAAGTAGAAATGTAAACTATATTTTACTATTTATGTTAGAGGTCAAAAATGGAGAATGTCAAGGAAACAATAGCAAAGAATTTAGTCGCGCTTCGCAAAAGTCACCGGCTTACCCAAGGGGCGCTCGCCGAAAAGCTCAACTATTCCGACAAAGCCGTATCAAGATGGGAGCACGCGGAAACGCTGCCGGATATCGAAACGCTCTGCCGGATCTGCGAGATCTACGGCGTAAGCTTTGAGTATCTTTTGCAAAGAGACGCGAAGGAATGCGGGGACAAATTCGTTATCAAAGCCGAAAGCCGCGCGCGCCGCGTGATCATATGCCTTATCACGATATGCACAGTATGGCTCGCCGCTACGCTGTCCTTCACGACAGCCAAAGCGGTATGGGGGATCAATCTCTGGCAAGCGTTTATCTGGGCGATACCGGCGAGCCTTGCCGCCGTCACGGTCTTCAACGGTCTGTGGTGGAAAAGCAAGGTGTGCTCCGCTCTCGCGGTATCCTTCGGCGCGTGGACTCTTATACTCGCTTTGTATCTTCAAACGATCGCGCACAATTTATGGACTCTTTTTATAATCGGAATTCCAATTCAGGCTCTTATCATTCTTATCGTAACCATCCCCGCAAGAAAGACCGACAGGTGAAATTATGAATATAAACGAAATCAAATACGGCTTCACTGTCACGTCCTCGTCACGCATCGATGAGGTGGATGGAACGCTCTATGACCTCAGCCATAAAAAAAGCGGCGCAAGGCTTCTTTATCTCGACAGACGCGACGAGAACAAGACCTTCGCCATAAGCTTTAAAACCATACCGACAGACGACACCGGGGTATTTCACATTTTAGAGCACTCCGTGCTGTGCGGCTCAAGAAAATTTCCCGTAAAGGATCCGTTTACCGAGCTTATCAAGGGATCCATCACCACCTACCTCAACGCATTTACCTCCGGAGATAAGACGGTCTACCCCGTGTCGAGCAAAAACGATAAAGCGTTTCTCGGCCTCGTGGACGTATATCTCGACGCCGTCCTCCATCCGCTCGCCCTGGAGAATCCCTTTATATTTATGCAAGAGGGGCACCGCCGCGAGCTTGATGACGAAGGCAAGCTCTCCCTCACCGGTGTAGTGTATAACGAAATGAAGGGCGTTTATTCCTCGGCTGACGAATACGCCGATTACCTCATAACTAGGAGAGTATCGCCCGGCGGCACTTACAGCTACGATTCCGGAGGAAATCCCGATTTTATTCCGCAGCTCAGCTACGAGGACTTCAAACGGGCGCACGAGAGATTCTACCATCCGTCCAACTCCTGTCTGTTCCTCGACGGCGAGGTAAGGCTCGACGAAATATTGCCGCTTATCGACTCATATCTATCGGAATACGAAGCGCGGAATAACGACATCAGCATAGACGACGGCACTTCACCGCTGACCGAGCCTCTCGTCGCCTCATACCCGATAGAGTCCGAGGATGATCCAACCGACAAAACGAGAATTTACATCTGCCACAACAGCTTCCGCCACGGAGACAGATACAAAAACTCCGCGCTATCGCTGGTATGCGAGGCGCTCGCCGACTCCAACAATGCCCCCTTGACCAAGAGAATACTCGACACGGGGCTATGCGAGAGCTTCACCTTCTTCTCCACGCGCTCGTACAGCCTCAACGCCCTGAACGCCATCTTCATAGGAGTTAAGGACGGGATGGAAAAGGAGCTGCTCGAGGAATATAACAAAGCGATAGCCGACACGCTCCGCGAGGGTATCCCGAGAGATAACTTATCCTCGGCATTGGACAGACGTGAGTTTCACGTCAGAGAGTCCGACTTCGGAACCTACCCTGCGGGCATGGTGTATATGAGCTCCTGTATAGAATCGGCTCTGCTCGGAGAAGACCCCGCTGAGTCGTTAAGATACGAGGACCTGCTCGCGTTTCTCAGGGAAAATCTCGACACGGGGTACTGTGAGAAGCTGCTCAGAGAGGTTCTTTCCTCACCCGCGGCAACACTCGTGTTGCACCCCGACGCAAGCTTTGCCGAAAGGAAGGAGTCCGAGCTCCGGGCGAGGCTTGACGAGACGCTAAGGAATATGAGCCCAAAAGAAATTGCCGATCTCAAGGAAACGGGCGCGCTCTTTAATAAATGGCAGCAAGCGCCAAGCACCGACGACGAGCTCGCGACGATACCGACTCTCTCGAAGGAGGATCTTAAGACCGAGCCGCGCAGGATCCCCACCGAGATACACCGCGCGTGCGGAAGAGAAATAATCTCGCACCCCTTACACACCGGCGGAATATCCTACCCCGAGCTGTACTTCGACGCAAGCGACGCCCCGCCCGAGGATATACCGTATATAAGACTCTTTACCGACCTTATGCCGGAATGGGATACCGAAAAGGGCTCAGTCTCCGACTTCCGCAACCGGATCAAAGGGCAGCTCGGCGCCTTCTATCTGACCCCTCACCCTACCAAGAACGGAGATAACGTCAAGCTCTATCTCGCCCTGAGGATCTCATGCCTCGATTCAAAAAAGGACGCGGCGCTCGAGCTTATAGACGAGTATCTTTATTCAACACTTTTCAACAACAAGGAGCTTCTCGCCAAGAACGTCAAGCAGCTCTACACGTATTCGATTGAGAGTATCGTGTCCAGAGGCGATGCCTTCGCTATGATGCGCGACGCGGCAAAGCACTCGGAGTTCGAGGCTCTGTCCGAGGCGCTGTTCGGATACAGCTATCACGTATTCATCAAGAAGCTGTCGGAAAATATAGAAGACAGAGCCGAAGAGGTGCTCGCTCGCTTCGAGATGATAAGAGACAGATATTTCCGCCGCGAAAGGCTGACCGTCGGAATAACCGAGCCGGACGGACTTCCGTTTGCATACAGGATCATCCGCCTGATACGAGAAGGCGGAAGCAACGCCGGCGCATGTCGGATCCGGGCGTTGCCGAAGCTCAACGAGGGCATTGCCGCTCCCGTAACCGTTTCCTTTGCCGCGAGGATGGGAAATCTCCACGAAATAGGTAAAGATCTCTACACGGGTGCCTTCTCACTGCTCTCCAATATCGTGTCATTCGAGATCCTGTGGGATGAGATACGCCTGAAAAGAGGCGCATACGACACCGGCTTTACCGCAAAAGCGAACAGCGGAACGGTTGGCTGCTACTCATACCGCGACCCCTCGCCGGAGAGCTCGGTTGAATTTTTCGGACGCATAAATGAGCAGACAGACCTTTTTCTTGCCGACTCTCCGAGTCTGATAAAATACATCATAGGAGTAATTGGCTCGAGCGATACGGTGTCCACGCCGAGAAACGACGGGGCGAACGCCACCAAGCGATATCTCGCGGGCAAGACGCACGATGACCTCGTGAGATCGCGCAACGAGTGCCTGGAGGCAACGCACGGGGAGCTCACAAGACTCTCCGCCCTGCTCGGCGAGGTGATGAAAAGATCCACCTTCACGGTAGTCGGTCCGCGCGACACGCTCGAGGGCATCAAAGATATTGACGCGGTGCTTGATATCTAAAAACATCTTCAAATAAAAAGAGCAAGAGTAAAAGGAAACACTGATCCTTCTATTCTTGCTCTTTCTCTTATACCCTTTTAATTTCGGTTTGAGGTCGCGACCACGTTTACTCCGGTGCCGCAAACGTCCTCGATAACCACGTCGCCAAGCCTGATGCCGTTCGGCGCGACGACCGCGTTTACAGCCGCCATGACCTCAAAGATCTTGCCCTTAGGGACGGGCGCGGCGGTCTTTACCGCAACGACCTCTCCGTCCTCACAGCGTACGGTGGTAGTGACTGTACGCACGGGCGCTGTACATTCAGCGTATGCGTAATCCTTTCCTCGCGGGCAAGTGTACCCCGAGATATTTTTTATTGTGCCCTGCTCGTCAAACTCCACTGTAAGCTCACAGCCCTTGGGGCACACGATGCAGGTCAGCTTTCTTTCCTTGATGTTCATTTCTTTACATCCTCCAGCGAAAAGGTTATCTCAGCATCAGCGGCGCAAGCCGAAAGCATATCCGCGGTAAGAAGGACCGTCTCCATCTCACCCGGCGCTACCTTCTGCTTTCTTTTCTCAAGTATCACGCGCTCCCCCTCCTTCACGACGATCTTCACGTCGCGGTAAACGTTGGCAACTCTGAAGTAGACCTTCGTCCTCTGCGCCGAGGTGATCCTCTGGGGTACGGTGTATCTGATTCTTCCGTCGGTAACGAGACTAAGGTCGATACCGTGTGATTTTTCGCCATTTATATATCTTACTGCCGCTTCGCCCGCAATGACCGCTTCCTCGGAAACGTAATCAACGAGGTCGTGAACGTGAAGAACGTTACCGCAGGCAAATATGCCGGGGATCTCAGTCTCTCTGTCACCGTCAACGACGGCTCCGCCCGTAACTCTGTCAAGCTGAATACCCGATGCCTTGGTAAGCTCATTCTCCGGAATAAGTCCGCAGGAGAGGAGGAGCGTGTCGCAGGGGATATACTCTGCCGTCTCGGGTATAGGTCTTCTGTTCTCGTCGACCTTGGCGATCGTCACGCCCGTGAGCCGGTCCTTGCCGTGTATCTCCACGACCGTGTGACTTAAATAAAGCGGAATACCGAAGTCGTTAAGGCACTGCTCTATATTTCTTGCAAGACCGCCCGAGTAAGGCATAAGCTCGCATACCGCCTTCACCTCAGCGCCCTCAAGCGTCATTCTCCTTGCCATGATAAGTCCGATATCTCCCGAGCCGAGAATAAGAACCTCGCGTCCGGGCATAAGACCCTTCATGTTGACAAACTTTTGCGCCGTACCGGCAGTATAAATACCCGCGGGACGTGTTCCCGCTATATTTAGCGCGCCCTTAGGTCTTTCGCGGCAGCCCATAGCGAGAACTATAGCTTTCGCCTCGATCTTGAAAATTCCGCGCTCACGGTTCATAGCGGTGACTACCTTGTCTTCATCCACGTCTATGACCATGGTGTTGAGCATATAGGGGATCCCGTATTCCTCGACCTGCTTCTCGTATCTGTACGCGTACTCCGGACCGGTGAGCTCCTCGCCGAAGCGATGCAGACCGAAGCCGTTGTGTATACACTGTCGGAGTATTCCGCCGAGAGCGTCGTCTCTTTCGAGTATAAGTATATCTCTGAGCCCATTTTCATACGCGCTGACCGCGGCAGCCATACCTGCGGGACCTCCGCCGATAACGACGAGATCTGCGCGTCTTACGTTAGTAATCTCTGCCATATCCATCCTTTCCGCCGATCATTCAGCGCCCTTTTCCGTCTTACCGACGTTAATATAGGATGCTCCGCCCGACTTGGTCACCTCTGTTACGTCGATCCCCATCTCTCGAGCGAGAAGCTCCACCATATAAGGCGTGCAGAAGCCGCCCTGACATCTGCCCATAGAAGCCCTCGTTCTCCTTTTTATGCCGTCTATGCTCGTGGGGCGCGGATTAGTCCTTATTGCCTCGATTATCTCGCCTGCCGTAACCGTCTCGCAACGGCATACCACGTGTGCGTAATCGGGATTACCCCTTATTATCTCGTTCTTCTCGTCAATGCCGAGCTCACGGAAATAGTGCGCGGGACGGCGAGTACCGTTGAAGCTCTCGTTTTTCTCAAGCCTTACGCCCTCGCTCCCGAGCATATCGACCACGTACGTCGCGATAGCGGGCGCGGACGTGAGTCCGGGGCTCTCTATGCCCGCACAGTTGACAAAATTCTTCTTGGGAGTATTAATTATAAAGTCACCCGTCGAGCCCGTTGATCGAAGACCCGTGAAGGAGGTTATCACCTTTCCCAGCTGAATACCCTTCACCTGCTCGGCAGCGAGAGCCGAAAGATGCGAAAGTCCCGCAGCGGTCGTAGACGTATCGTCCTTATCGTCGATATCCTCCGCGGTGGGTCCGAGAAGCAGATTACCGTCAACCGTGGGAGTGACCAGCACGCCCTTGCCCATCTTCGAGGGACAGCGGAACACGGTATGTCCGACGAGAGCGCCGCACTCCTTATCAAGAAGCATATACTCTCCTCTCCTCGGGCGTACCGAGAAGCTACCGTCACCAACCATCCTTGCTATCTCATCCGAGAACACGCCCGCGCAGTTAACAACGGCTTTAGCCTCGACGCACTCGTTTTTTGAATATATTTTATACACGCCGTTGGCGTATTCTATTTTTTCCACCTTAAATCCAAGCTTCAGCTCCGCACCGTTATCCATGGCGTTGCCGACCGCAGCCATACAAAGCTCATAGGGACAAACGATAGCACCGGTCTCGGCTCTGAGGGCACATGTCACACCGTCACCAATGTTCGGCTCGAGCTTAACCAGCTCATCTCTCTCCATAAAGGAAAGACCCTTTACCCCGTTCTTGAGTCCTCGCTCAATAAGGGAATTGAGAGTGCTTGCATCCTCGTCGTTAAAGCCGACGACCAACGAACCGTTCCTCTTATATTTGACACCGAGCTCGCGGCATACGTCCTGCATCATCTCGGAGCCCTGAACGTTGAGCTTCGCCTTAAGCGTGCCCTCCTTGGCGTCGAATCCCGCGTGAACTATCGCGCTGTTCGCTCTGGTAGCCCCCATCGCGACGTCGGACTCTTTTTCTAAAATACACACCGAGAGCTTATATTTCGTGAGCTCGCGGCTGACAAGACCGCCGACTACTCCGGCGCCTATCACTACGCAATCAAACATTAGTTTTCCTCCGCTTATTTTACACGTATCAGGGCTTAACGGGCATTTTCTCGCTCGCCGCGACATCGCCCGCTATCCTGACCAGCAGATCCGTAATCTTATCCATCGCCTCGACGGACACGTACTCGAACCTTGAGTGGAAGTTCGCGCCGCCGGTGCAGAGATTGGGACAAGGCAATCCCATAAACGAGAGTCTCGAGCCGTCCGTGCCGCCTCTGATGGGCATAACGATGGGCTCTATGCCAAGCGAGCGCATGGCAGTCTTGGCTCGTTCTACCACGAAGATATTATCCTCTATCCTCTCTCGCATGTTGTAGTAGGAATCCTTTATATTGACCGTCACGGTGCCATCGCCGTACTCGGCGTTCATTTCCCTCTCAAGCTCGAGAAAAACGGACTTCTTTTTTTCAAATTCAGCTCTGTCGTGGTCACGGATAATGTAGACCAGCTTTGCCTCCTCGGTAGCGCCCGTGACAGATAAAAGATGGTGGAAGCCCTCGTAACCCTCGGTCCTCTCGGGGATCTCATCCTTCGGAAGTCTTGAGTCAAACTCCGCGGCTATTCTCGCCGCGTTCTTCATTCTGCCCTTTGCGGAGCCGGGATGGATCGACACGCCCCTGACCTCAACTCTGCAGGACGCGGCGTTGAAGTTCTCGTACTCGAGCTCTCCGAGTCCGCCTCCGTCAACCGTATAAGCGTATTCCGCGCCGAATCTGTCCACTCTGAAATTATCCGCGCCCTCGCCTATCTCCTCGTCGGGAGTGAAGGCGACGGATATTTTTCCGTGGGGTATATTCTTTTCCGAAAGCACCTCAAGAGCCGTCATTATCTCCGCGATGCCCGCCTTATCATCCGCGCCTATAAGCGTCGTGCCGTCGGAAACGATAAGAGTCTCACCCTTATGCTCCTCGACGTAAGGATAATCCGAGACCTTAAGCCAGATGCCCTTCTCCTCGTTGAGAAGTATGTCTCCGCCCTCGTAGCTGACAAGCTTCGTTTTTATATTCTCATCCGACGCCTCGCTCGAGGTGTCCATATGCGCTATAAAGCCTATATCATTGCACACGGCATCGGTGTTAGCGGGCAGAGTGGCATAAACGTACCCCCACTCGTCAACCTCTACCTCAGACATTCCCATATCGGCAAGCTCGCGCGCAAGCTCCTTTGCCAGCGCAAGCTGCTTTGCGGTAGAGGGATGCGTGCCCGTCTCCTCGCTCGACATGGTGGGATACGCCGCGTACCTCAGGAATCTTTCGTATGCTCTCATAAATACCTCCGATCTGCCGGGCAAGTCCGCCTTTTGCTTGTATAGCACGGCATTATACTGATATTGTAGCATATTATCCGAAAAAAATCAACTGCGGGAGGGGTGTATTTTATTCCAGCTCTTCCAAGTAAGATCCGGCCGATCGCCGAAAAAATGACAAATACGGGCTTGCGCGGCGTTAATGCGGCACGTTTTTCCGAAAAAACGATGTTTTTTACATTTTTTCCACAATATTTTAATATATTTATTGACAAGCGTGCGTGTGTGTGCTAAAATAAATAAAAATAGACAATTTAAAATTAAATCATTAATATACTACATAAGGAGAACACCAAAATGCCTGAAATCAAGTATGAAGTAGTTGACAAGATCGGCATCGTAAGCGAAGGCAACAACGGCTGGAACAAGGAGCTCAATCTTATCAGCTGGAACGAGAGAGAGCCCGTTTATGACATCCGCACCTGGTCTCCCGATCACGAGAAGATGGGTAAGGGCGTTACCATTTCCGTTGAAGAGGCTAAGGCTCTTCGCGATATGCTCAACAAGCTCAACCTCGACTAATCAGAATTTTTCGCACATCTATAAAAGAAAACGGACTCGCTGTCGGGTCCGTTTTCTTTTTTATTCGGCTTTATCGTCTCCGGTCGGCTGTAACCGGTCGGCCTTGCTTTTTTGCTTTTGCGGCATTTTTGACTTTATCCTATCCACTATCTCACCGAGAAATCCGCGCTGGTTTTCGTCGGGCTCCTCCTCGCGCAAGAGCTTATCTATGATAGTATCGATCACCTTGACAGTCTTCTCGCCCGCCTTCTTCTTCTCCCTCTCCTCGTCCATTATGCGCGTGTAGTTTTCAGAGCCTATACGCGCTCCTATAAGGCTTGGAGCGAAAGCATCGGTCACGCGCTTGTTCGCGGCGTTCTTTCCTATTTTCTTCTCTATGAGATCCATATAAGCGGACATCTTGGGATTCGTGCCGTTCATCTCCTTCATAAACACGCCCGCGATACTTTCGTTTGGCATCTCGGACATGCGCATGAGAAGCTGATCCTCATCCGTGAAGGAGAGCTTTATCATACGGGTGTTGGGAAGCTCGGGGAACAAAAGCTCAAGCTTGTAGAGCATATTTCTGTCCTCGTCCTCCATCGCCTCACCCATCACTCGGACGATATACCTCTCGCCGTGCAGATCTATAACGCTCTCTTTGAAGTCGGAGAAGCCTATCTCAAGCCGATAGGATACCCCGCCCTCAGCGTATACGAAGAACAGCGAGTCGCCCTCCCGCGCGATCTCCACGCCGTCAATCGAGCTGCGGAGATTATTCTGCATGGCTCTCGTGACGAGCGGCACCATTCCCGCGTTATTCTTAGGGAAGTGATACTTTCCTATAATATCCTTCCACTCCTCCGGATAATGAGAGTGCGAGCGCAATCCCAACCTGTGTCCAAAGCCGCGCTTGGGCTGATACGGTCTTATCCAATGTCTCGACTCAAGAAAATGCTTTTCGGCGTACCTTAGATCAAGAAGATCGCCGCTGAAGCAGGACTCGGAAAGATCGTTGCTCAGATCGATCGACAGATATTTTTCGATTATGGAGCGCGTAGGGCTGTTCTGGAAAAGCTCGTTGTTGCCCGAGAGGACGACCACGACCAAATCGTTATCGGGACAGATCCAGACGTTCTGACCGAGCATGCCGTTAAAGAGGTAATCCTTACCCTCGCCGGAGGTCCAGAGCTGATATCCGTAATCAAATCTTCCGATGGTGTCGGGAGTCGCCGCGTGCTTCTCGTGAGACTCGCGCGCCCATTTTTCCGACAGTATTCTCTTGCCCTCGAAAACGCCGCCGGAAAGCATCATATATCCTATCTTTGCCCAGCTCTCGCAGGAGAGGTACAGACCCCATCCGCCCTTCTCGACGCCCTCGGCGCTGACCTCCCAGAACCTATTGGTTATATGCAGAGGACCGAAAAGACGCTCGTCAAGGAATTGCGTCAGGCTCTTGCCCGACAGCTTAACGGCTATCCTTGCGAGTATATATGAGTTCATGCTGTTATAAGCGAAATCCGTACCCGGCTCAAACGAGCAGGATGAGGCAAAGAATGCTTCCGTCCATTTTGATTCCGTGACCGAGCCCGCCTCCGAGAACTTGATTCCGCTGGTCATGGTGAGCAGATGCTTTACCGTTATCTTATCGAAATTAGGGTCCTTGTACGCGCGCTCGGGGAAAATATCGCACAAGCGCGTATCAAGACCCAGCACACCGTCGTCAACGAGCATACCGATCGCTATGCCCGTAACCGTCTTCGACATGGAGTGCGACAGATGCCACATATTGACGTCGTATCCGGGATGCGAGCACTCGCAGATGACCTCGCCGTCCTTAAGACACATGAGAGAGTGTACGTTTGCGCGCTTATCCTTTTCAAGAGCCCTGAGCATAGCCAGTAGTCTGCCCGAGGAAACGCCCTTCTTTTCCGGGTACGTCCTATGGAAGTACTGCTCCTCCTCGCCCGATATCTCCGTCTTCTGAGGATAATAAGGAATGACCGAGGGATTGCTCTTGCCCGTGAATACGAGTCCCGCTCCGAGCTCAATAGTTCTTTTTATCCATCTTTCCATACCTTCCTCCCTTCGTGACACGGCGGTTATACTAACATTTTAGCGTAAAAATATTAAAATTTATACCTATATTTATTATAAATGAGTGGCTTTCATATTGTTTCACATTTTCCGGCGATTATATAAGCGAAATGCCGATAATATCGGCAAGGAGTCCGAAGACCGCGCCTGTCAGAAGAAGCACAGCTGCTATGACGGCGTTCTCCTTTACGCGCTTATTCATTTTAAAGAGCACGAGAAGACCGACACCCGCGCCCGCAAAGAGTCCCGACATCATAGCTCCCGTCGATATAACTCCGGACATCGCCAGCTTCGTAAGCGCGACCGACGAGGCGCAGCTGGGAATAAGTCCCACGGCTGCCGCGAGCACGTGGCTTACGACGGGCAGAGTAAGGAGCGAGCCCGAGAGCTGCGCGTCACCGACAAAGAATAGCAGCGCGTTCACACATACCGTTACGGCAAGAATAAATAAGGATACGCTAACGGTGTGATGGAGTGCCGAGAGCGCTATCCCCCGCTCGCAATGACAGTCATCAACGTCGCATATCTCGTCAATGTTGATCTCGCCCTTCTCCATCTTCATAATTTTCATAACCGCGTCAATAGCAAAGCCCATCGCTATTCCTACCGCGCATTTGTAAACTACTATTGTCAAAATCTTGCCAATTTCCAGATTTCCTGCTATCATGATCGGGAGCATCTCATCCGAGGTGGAGAGAAAGACCGCGACAAGCGTGCCGAGCGTTATGACCCGTCCGGTGTAGAGGTTGGCTGCCGCGGCAGAAAATCCGCACTGCGGAACGGCGCCGAATATACCGCCTACGGCAGGTCCGAAGCCGCCCGCGCGCGCCATGAAGCCCTTGACCTTATCCGACGCCTTATGCTCTATGAACTCCATAAGAAGATAGGTCAGAAACAAAAGCAGCGTCAGCTTTAGGGTGTCGATAAAGGCGTGAAGAAGCACCTCGTCTATAAACTCACCGACCCTGCCGAGCTTTTCGGATAAAAATTCAGCAGTCCCGCCGTGCGAGGAGTGCTCGGAGTGCAGAGCGGCAACGGGAGAGATCAAGCGCGTCATACCGTTACCCCCTCGGCGCACTCACGGCAGGTGCCGAACAGGAACGTCCCCTCCTCGATAGAAAAGCCGCCTATATCGAATATTTTTCTTTCAAGACTGTGCGAAACGTTCTCATCAAGATGTATCAGCTTACCGCAGCCGTTGCACTTCAGATGAAGATGCGCGTGACAGTGCTCACCGCCGACGTACTGATAGGTGCAATGCCTCGTCTTTCCGTCGGATATCCTCTTTACCGCGCCTTCGGCGACAAGCTCGGATACGAGTCTGTATACCGTGCTCCTGCCGCGTCCCCCATCGGTAACGGAGGCGCATATTTCCTCAAGCGTGTAAGACGCGTCGGCGTTTGTGCGAAGCAACGCCGTTATCCTCTCTTTTTTTCCCGTCGTATATCTCATAATATCTCCCAAAATGAGAATTACTCTCAATTTTTCTTCTTTATACTACTACAAACGAGCGCGTTTGTCAATCCTTTTTTAATATTTTGCGTACGATTAATTGACAGGTGGTCATTTTTATGTTAGAATATCTGTTGAAAATACAATCTGACGGAGAAAACATGAATATTTCCGACTTAATTTTAAACGTAGCGATACTCTTTATAATGATGGTGCCCGGCGTTATCATGAAAAAGTGTAACCTCTGCACCGACGTCTTCGGCAAGGGGATCTCCAACCTCGTGCTCTACATTGCGCAGCCCTGCCTTATCGTTTACGCCTACCTGTCCTGCGACGCAAACTTTTCGGATATCTGGCTCGGATGTCTTATGACCTTCCTGCTCTCGTTCGTAGCGCACCTTATCTTCACGGCGGTGGCAGTACCCGTGTTCAGAAAAGCTCCGGACGGCGCATGCAGAATGCTCCGCTTTGCCACGATATTCTCAAACGCGGCGTTTATGGGAATACCGCTTATCCAGGCTATAATTCCCGATCCCACAGCGGCGATCTACGCATCCGTATACAATATAACCTTCAACCTGTTCCTCTGGACTCTCGGAGTCAAGCTGTGCACCGACGGGCTTGAGCACATGCACAACGACGAGGACTGTGACTGTCACGAGCAGCTCTCGGCGGCATCCTCCGTATCCATCAGGAAGGTCGTGCTCCATCCCGTGACACTTGCGTCCGCCGTAGGACTCCTGCTCCTTATCCTCGGAGTGAATAACACCCTGCTTGCCGAGGCGCGCCTCTCGATAATCTCCGACAGTCTTCTCATGGTCAAGAATCTCGTCGCTCCTCTGTCCATGGTGGTAATCGGTCTGAGGCTCGCGGAGCTTGATCTTCACGGCTTCTTCAAGGACGTTTATATGTACGTCTTCCTCGTCCTGCGCCACCTCGCCCTTCCCGTCGCGACGGTGCTCGTTATGAAGCTTCTCGCGGTCTTTCTTCCCATCAGCGACACCGTCGCTCTCGTAATCGCCATTATGGCGTCCGCGCCGGCGGCAACGAGCGCAACTATGTTTGCCGAAAAGTACGACTGCGACGCCCCGTACGCATCAAGGCTCGTTACGGTATCCACGATACTCTGCATCGCAACCATGCCTCTGATCGTGATGCTCGTACAGCTTTTCTGAGCTCTCTATAAACACCGCCTGCCTTCACGCACGTGACTGCCGCAGGCGGATTTTTTATGATCGATCTCTTATAAAAAAGGCTGTCCGTAACGCTTCGAAGCGCCGGACAGCCTTTTTTTACATCGTTTTTCTTCCGATTTTGTAAATATTCATTATCAATTCGTGCGTTTTTAAAGCCTCCTCGCCGCTGATATCAAGAGGCTCCTTGCCAAGAAGCGCATCGTAGAACTGCTTGATCTGCCTTACGTGATGTACGCCCCAATAGTCCTTGCCGTTCCTGTAGCTGACGCCGGGATCGCTCTGATGAGCCTCCTCGCGCGTGCCGTCGTTGTAAGCTATATACGCATCGTTGTAGCCGAAGGTAACCCTGCCATTTTCGCAGTACAGACGTATCTCTATCGGCTCGTCACAGCCGTAGTTGTTCATACAGTAGAAGCCGTACTTAACGCCGTTTTTGAAGGTTACCAAGCCCTCTGCGCTATCCTCAACGTCAACCCTATCGTGACCGCGGTTTGCCATTGAGCAAGACACGCTCTCGACCTCGCTGTCAACGACCCATCTGACCAGATCGACCGAGTGTATAGCCTGATCGATAACCACGCCGCCGCCTTCCTTGTCCCACGTGCCCTTCCAGTCGCTGTCCTCGTAGTAATCGTCAGGGCGCGACCAGGTGAGTGTGGAGCGCGCGGATATTATTCTGCCCAGCCTGCCGCTCGTAACAGCCTCCTTAACGAGCCTTGCCGAATTATTATATCTGCACTGGAAAATAACGCCGAACTGAACGCCAAGCTCCTTTGCCTTCTCAACAGCGTGCTTTGCGCTCTCGAGATCGATATCCATCGGCTTCTCGGTGAGGACGTGAACGCCCTTCTCAAAAGCATATTCCGCCACTTTGCTGTGAAGGTAGTGAGGCAGGCAAATGTGCACCGCATCAAGCTCCTCGGAGTCAAGCATTTCCTCGTAGGAGGTGTACGGTCTTATTCCGTATTCTTTAGCATATTTCTCGGCTCTGTCAGCCTTGATGTCACAGCAGGCGACGAGCTCGACATCCTCGAGATAATCAACGGACGCGAAGTGCATAACGGATATTCTTCCGCATCCGATTATACCGGCCTTAAGCTTTGTATTATTTTTGGTCATCTTACTTTCTCCTTGCCCCGCGGGCACAGTTAGTTTTAAGAGCTGCTCAAAATCTTGCAGGGGTATTATACCCCCCTTTTTTTGTTCTGTCAATACTCTTTTTTTACTTTGTTGAAATTTTTAGAGAAGCTCGGGAAGCTCCTCGCCTCTTTCCTTGGCGGCAAGCATCTGCTCGCAGAGGATAAGGCAGCGGATAAGGTGATAGGGGCCCTTCCACAGCGAGCCCTTCTGCGTATGAGAAACGGTACCGTCACGGTGAAGATATCCGTACCACTCGCCATACTCCTTATCGGAGAAGTGCCCGAAGGAATAGGCGTGCGCCCTGTCATACCACCGCTCAAAGAATTCATCGCCCGTGAGGAAGTGAGCAACGAGAGTAGCTATCAGCGTCTCGTTGTGTACCCACCACAGCTTCATGTCGTGCTCGAGCTGCTCGCAGGGTCTGCCGTAGAGATCACGGAAGTAATATATACCGCCGAATTCTTCATCCCAACCAATGTCAAGCGACCATTTCAGTATATTTAAAGCTTGTTTTTGTAAATCATTATTGTCATTTAACGCCGAATAATTCATTAAAAACCAAGAGTTCTCGATCGAGTGTCCGGGGTTAACCGTGCGTCCCGCAGGGGTGTCCAATATCGAGCCGTCGGTGTAAACGGTCTCGAGGACGCAGCGGTGCTCCTCCTTGTAGTGAAGGTTTATCATATCCGCGATAACGTCGCGGATAATAGCATCGTAATATTCTCTTCTGCCGCTGACGCGTTTGAGCGTCTGCGCGGAGCTTACAAGCACCATAGGATAGGAATTAGAACGCGTGGCGCGCACGTTGGCATTTTCCTTCGGGGTGATCTTGAAGGGGTCAGACGCGGGGTCGCGATAAAGTCTGTACATAAGATCAAAATACTTTTCAGCAAGCTCAAGATCCTCGGGGTTCTTGCGAAGCAGATAGTATTCCGCGAAGCCAACGACAAGAAAGCTCTCCGAGAAAAAATACCTCCTCTTGCGGAGAGGCTGTCCTTCTCTTGTAACCGTGAAGAACATTCTGCCGTCCGAGTCAATGCAGTGCTCCTTTATAAATCTGGCGCCGCTGTCTGCCGCTGCAGCCCACTCCTCGTTCACACCGTAAACGTTGCAGAGCTTGGAGAAGGTCCAAAGGCATCTTCCCTGAAACCACACACTCTTGTCATCGTTATAGGACCTGCCCTCCCTGTCAACACTGGTGATAAAACCGCCGTGCTCCCTGTCTATAAGGTCCGACTCCAGCCAGAACGGCAGAACGTCGTTAAACAGCGTATCGTGATAGAATTTTCTGAGCTCCTTTATCTTTTCAAGCTTCATATCTCTTCTCCTTTACCTCAAGCCCGATCTCAAAATGACAAGCAATTTCGGTAAGCGGCAGATGCGCCGCTTTTTTCTTCATAAAACACGATTCCCACGTTATGGAAAAACATTTTACCTTCGCGTTCATTATAGCAAAAATAATACGCGATGTCAATCGCGAATAGCTAAATAAACACGCTTTATTTATTAAAAACACGCCATCAAAGAAATGGGTGATGTCCTTAGCGGAGAAATTGCAAATACCGCCAAGGGCGAGCATCGCATTTGTCCGGACAATGCAGTATGGGCTGCGCTCAAACCCATATTGCAAACAGAAAGAGCAAGAGTAAAAGGGAACGAATCCTTCTATTCTTGCTCTTGTTTCGCTCCTGCGTGCAAAAAAATAAGAGCTGCAACGGTCTCGATGACCACGTAGACTTGCGTTTTGCCTTGATTTAGCGTGATTTTGCCTAAAAAACGCCCCGAAATACAAAAAACAGAACATTTGTCTGCCGACAAATGTTCTGTTTTTGTTGGTGGAGCATTCGGACTTAAATCCGAACCGATGTAACTTTCACTTTTTAACTT
>CAYWPS010000002.1:0-66771 GCA_964460165.1 uncultured Ruminococcus sp.
GTAATTTGCGAGAAGGCTAAGGCTGCACTTTAATATAAATCCCGGTTTACTGATTATGCGGTGACCGGGTTTTTTATTTAAACTACAACAGGATACTATTTCCTTTAATTGCAGAGGTGCTTATGTATTTTGATAACGAAATTATAACAAGCAGAAATAATCAGTTTGTGAAATGGGCTGCATCATTATCTGACAAGAAAAATCGCAAAGACAGTGGTTATTTTATAGCAGAAGGTGTGAAATTGACTCAAGAAGCGTTTGAATCAGGCTTGCCGATCGATTATTGCATCGTCTCTGAAAATAAAAAAGAATCAGTTTTAGGATTTTTAAATAGGTTCAAAAATGATGAGAAATACGAAAAATGCAAAATCGTAACAGTATCGGATAGCGTTTTTGAAAAAATTTCTACAGAAAAAGCGCCTCAAGGCGTAATTAGCGTGATAAAACATCTTGACTTTTTCCGTGATATGGATATAATATATAAGGAAGAGTTTTTTCTTAAACCCGAAGAAAAAGCTATTTTTCTGTTTTCTGTCAGAGATCCATCGAATCTCGGAGCCGTTATCAGAAGCTCTGTTGCCTTTGGTACGGATCACGTCGTTTTAAGCAGCGATTGCGCGGATATTTATAATCCCAAGGTGATCAGAAGCGCTATGGGCAGTCTTTTCAGAGTGAAGGTTACGTCTGTCAAGGATGTCCCCTCGTTCATTAAGGCGGCGCAGACATCATCACGCCGTGTGTTTGCCGCAGAGCTTACCGACGGTGCCGTGAGCCTCACCGAAGCCGGGCTCAAGTTCTCTGATATCGTTATGATCGGTAACGAAGGGCACGGTATAGACCCCGAGGTCTCTTCATTGTGTGACGGAAGTATATATATTCCGATCTCCAAGAAAACAGAATCATTGAACGCATCGGTTGCTGCTGCAATATTTATGTGGGAGCAAAGTAAATAACAAGAGGTCAAATGTATGGACAATCTTATATATTGGATATGGCTCTCGCTTGCTTGCACGCCCGATTCCACAACGTTTTCAAAGCTGATAGCCAAGTATGATGACGCTAAGGATATACACAATGCAACCGATAGAGAAATTCGTTCGATAGTCGGTGCTAAAGTCAGCGATTGCTCTGCGCTTTCCGATAAAAACTTGGATAGAGCTATTGAAATATATAAGTTTTGCACCGAAAAGGGCGTGGGAATTTTGACTTATCGCAGTGAGAATTTCCCCGCAACGCTCAGGGATATTCCGACCCCGCCGGTTTTGCTCTATTACCGCGGTCATCTGCCGGATTTTAACAAAGGATTCCGTTGTGCAATAGTCGGCACCAGAAGTCTATCGGATTACGGTAGAAAAAATGCGTTTAAGCTTGGCTATGATATGGGCTGTGCGGGAGCAACGGTCGTTTCGGGTATGGCGATTGGAATTGACGGTGTTGCAATGGCGGGCGCCATAGCTGCCGGAGCTCCGACCATTGCCGTTATCGGCAGCGGTATTGACGTTTGTTATCCTTCGGTGCACCTCACGCTTGCACGTTCAATAGTTAAAAACGGCTGCGTGCTTACCGAGTATGCTCCCGGTACAAAGCCCGAAAAGTTCAATTTCCCGAGGCGCAACAGATTGATAAGCGGTCTGTGTCCTGTAACTGTTGTGGTCGAGGGCAAGGAGAACAGCGGGTCTATGATAACTGCTCGTTATGCTAAAGCACAGGGCAGAGAGGTCTTCGCATTCCCGGGCAACGTTGGCAGTGACGGAAGTCAGAGCACCAATTTGTTGATTAAGAACGGCGCGCTTTTGTGCACCGGCGCAGAGGATATTATCGTAAGGTTTGAGAAGGAGTTTCTTGGAGTCTTGAATCCTTTTCTACTGAAGGAGCGTCCCGAGGTCAACATGCTTGACGTTCTCAGGGATTTAAAAGTTTCCGCTCTCACACCAAACGATGACGTCTTCAGCGTTCCAAAGCAGAAGAGGGAAAAGAAGATAGAAAAGATTGAGCGCAAAGCCGAGCAGCAGGAAGATAATCTCCTTCCCGAGATGCCGGTGTTTGATGCCGAGCTTTTGAAATTATATAAAAAAATACCGCCTGATGAGGAGTGCGCTGTCGAGTCGCTGACCGATGATGAAATGAATCTGAGAGCGGTTATGAAATTACTCCTGAAGCTTGAGATGGGAAGATTTGTTATTATGCTTCCCGGCGACAGAGTAAAGCGAAACATTAGATGAAAGGTACGGTTCTGCCGTTAAAATATGTCATATTTAGTAATAGTAGAGTCACCGGCGAAAGCAAATACAATTAAAGGATATTTGGGTTCCAATTACAAAGTAATTGCATCAAAAGGTCATATCAGAGATCTTCCCAAGAGCACGCTCGGCATTGACGTAAACAACGGCTTCGAGCCGCATTATATCAATATTCGAGGAAAAGGCGACGTGATCAAGGAGCTTCGTCAGGAAGCAAAAAAAGCGAGCAAGATATTTTTGGCTACTGACCCTGACCGCGAAGGCGAAGCCATATCCTGGCATATTGCATCACAGCTTGGAATCTCTCCCGAAACGCCCTGCAGAGTTACTTTTAACGAGATAACCAAGGGCGCTGTAAAGGAGGCTATAAAGGCTCCTCGTGCGATAGATACTAAGCTGGTTGATTCCCAACAGGCGAGAAGAATACTCGATCGCCTTATAGGCTTCAACCTCTCAGAGCTTTTGTGGAAGAGTGTAAAAAGCGGCTTGTCGGCCGGCAGAGTTCAGTCGATAGCGGCAAGGATTATTACAGAGCGAGAAGATGAGATAAAGTCGTTTATTCCTCAGGAGTATTGGACTCTCGATTCCATCCTCTATGACGAGGACGGCGAGCAGCTATGCGCTAAGTTCTTCGGTAATAAGGATGGAAAACAGAGAATAGAGGATAAGAATAAGGCGTCGGAAATAGAAAATTCCATCAGATCCGGCAGCTTTAAGGTCGTGTCGGTTAAGCATGCGCAGAAGCAGAAAATGCCCGCACCGCCTTTCACGACCTCTACCTTACAACAAGAGGCATCCAAGCGCCTCGGATTCCAGACCCAGAAGATAATGAGAATAGCGCAAGAACTTTATGAGGGCTTGAATCTCGGATCTGAATTTGGCGGTGTACAGGGCTTGATAACCTATATGCGTACAGATTCACTCAGAATATCCGATGTTGCGCAGGAATCTGCCAGAGAATTTATAAAGGAGCATTTTGGCAATGACTCCGTCCCGAGAGCTAAGCGCGTATTTAAGGGCAACTCGAATGCGCAGGATGCACACGAGGCGATTCGTCCGTCTAACGTATATATTTCTCCCAAAAAAATCAGAAAGATGCTTACTCTTGACCAGTATAAGCTGTACAGACTTATTTGGGAACGTTTCGTTTCAAGTCAGATGGCAGCGGCGGTGCTTGATACCGTCACTGTTGAAATAGAAAATAACGGATATATCTTCAAAACCGGCGGTTACGTCATTAAAAAGCAGGGGTATCTTGCTCTTTATGTTGAGGATAAATCCGATGAAGATAACGAGGAGCCCGATTCGGTCAGCCTTGCAAAGCTTCCCAACGTAAAGGAAGGCCAGGTGATTAATGTTAAGGAGATCTTCAAGGAACAGCACTACACCGAGCCGCCGGCTCGTTATACCGAAGCATCGCTTATCAAGTTCCTTGAGGAAAATGGAATAGGCAGACCGTCGACTTACGCTCCGATTATATCTATAATCACTTCACGCGATTACGTAAAGCGCGAAGGCAAGCTGCTTGTGGGAACTCCTCTTGGCGAGGTTACTACCAACTTTACAAAGCAGTATTTTCCTGAAATTATCGACTATGAGTTTACCGCTCAGATGGAATC
The DNA here is from genome assembly GCA_964460165.1 of uncultured Ruminococcus sp. GTDB lineage: Bacteria > Bacillota > Clostridia > Oscillospirales > CAG-272 > UBA1740. The sequence continues at coordinate 3,860 of CAYWPS010000002.1, forward strand.
AAGCCTCGATTCGATCGCGCGTAACGAAAATACGATCGAAGGAGTCATTTCCGGATTTTATCACAAGTTCGAAGAGGAGCTTAAGATAGCGGCTAAAGAAACTAAAGCAAAGGAAAAGGTGGCAATTCCCGCCGAGGAAAGCGACGTTATCTGCGACAGGTGCGGAGCTAAAATGGTGTACAAAAAGGGAAAGTTTGGCAAGTTCCTTGCCTGCCCCAATTTCCCGAGCTGTAAGAATACCAAGGCTCTCGATAAAGACGGCAAGCCCGTTGAAAACGAGGAAAAGAAGGTTGAACTTGCGGGCTTTAAATGCGAATCCTGCGGCGGTGATATGGTTATCAGGAACGGCAGATACGGTTCATTCTACGCATGCGCCAACTATCCTGCTTGTAAATTCACCAAGCAAAAGGTTGTTGAGCTGGGCGTTCCTTGTCCAAGATGCGAATCCAAGGTGGTCGCAAGACACGGCAAGGGCAAGATGCTGTTTTACAGCTGCGAAAAATATCCGGAGTGCGACTTCTCCTCGTGGGATATGCCTCTTTCGGAGAAATGCCCGGATTGCGGAAGCGGTCTGTTTTACAGAAAAAGCAGAAAGAACGTTATTTGCAAAAACCACGCCTGCGGATATAAGCGCGATGAGGAAATGACGGTAATAGAATGATGGCGAATAATAAGATTAAAGTAATTGGCGCCGGTCTTGCGGGATGCGAAGCCGCGTGGCAAGCTGCAAAGCTGGGAGTTGACGTAGAGCTTTACGAGATGAAGCCTCTTAAGTTTTCGCCGGCACATCATAATGAGGACTTTGCGGAGCTGGTATGCTCCAACTCATTCCGTTCTAATGCAACCAGCAATGCGGTCGGTCTGCTCAAGGAAGAACTCAGATTAATGGGGTCGCTGATACTGGAGGCAGCTTATGCGACGGAGGTGCCCGCAGGCAGCGCGCTTGCGGTGAACAGAGATGATTTCAGTAAGTATATAACCGAAAAAATAAGAAACCATCCGAGAATAACGGTGATCAATGAGGAGGTTACTGATATTGATTTTAATTCGATAACAGTTGTAGCCTCCGGTCCTCTTACATCAGAACCATTGGCTGTCAGAATATCGGAGATCACAGGTGGTACGGAGCTTCATTTCTTTGATGCCGCCGCACCGATAGTTGACTTTGCCTCTATTGATACCTCTAAGGCATTCTTCGCGTCAAGATACGGAAAGGGTGATCCCGAGGATTATTTGAACTGTCCGATGACCGAGGAAGAATATTCCGTCTTTCACAGAGAACTTGCTTCTGCTGCGACGGCACCGCTGAAGGCTTTTGACAAGGAGTTGCAGGAGGACCTCACAGTCTTTGAGGGCTGCATGCCGGTTGAGGTTATGGCAAACCGCGGATACGACACATTGAGATTCGGTCCTATGAAGCCGGTGGGACTTCCCGTGCCCGCTACGGGCGAGGACGCTTACGCTACTGTTCAGCTCAGACGTGAAAACAAGGAAGGAACGATGTATAACATTGTTGGCTTCCAAACACATCTGACATTCGGTGAGCAGAGAAGGGTCTTTGGATTGATTCCCGGACTTGAGAACGCAGAATTCTTCAGATACGGTGTAATGCATAGAAATACGTACATCAATTCGCCAAGTCTGCTTACGAATATTTACTCTTTGCGTGAGCATCCAAACGTATTTTTTGCGGGTCAGATGACGGGTGTTGAGGGGTATATAGAATCAACATCTTCGGGATTCGTGGCAGGTGTAAACGCCGCACTGAAAGCACTTGGTAAAGAGCCGATCGTTTTTCCTCGTGAAACAGAGGTGGGCGCATTGGCTTCATACGTAAGCGAGGGAGGCGTTAGCTCTTCCTTCCAGCCCATGAACGCAAACTTTGGAATTATTGCTCCGTTTGATAAAAAAATTAAAGGGGGAAAGAAAAACAGAAACGAGGCTTACGCGGCTCGATCGCTCGCGATCATAAGCTCGGATTTCTCTTTCTTAAACAACAATGAGAATATTGGTTGACGCAATGAGCGGAGATCACGCTCCGCTCGAAATACTAAAAGGCGCAAGTATCGCCGCTAAAGAATATAAAGAACATACTATACTCCTTGTGGGAGATCAAAACGTTATATCTCACATTGCGGTTACTAACGAAATAGACATCGCGGGAATTGAGATCATTCACGCAGATACGGTGATCAGCATGGAGGATAATCCTATCTGTGTAGTAAGAGATAAGAAAAATTCGTCAATGAGCGTAGGACTAAAAACGCTTGCTCACGGTGAAGTTGATGCATTTGTAAGCGCAGGAAATACGGGAGCTCTTATTACCGGTGCTACTATAATCGTTAAGCGTATACTTGGTATTAACCGCCCGGCTATTGCATCGGTTATTCCGCTTGGAAATCCGATACTCCTTATGGACTCCGGCGCTAACCTGACAGTTACCTCGGATAATATATGTCAGTTCGCTTTTATGGGCGCAAAATATATGGAAAAAATATACGGTCTTGACAGACCCAGAGTAGGTCAGCTTAACAATGGTGCCGAGTACAACAAGGGTACTGCTTTGCAGATCGAGTCCTATCAGCTTCTTTCCGAATCTGGACTGAATTTTGTCGGCAACGTTGAAGGCAAGGAGATTCCCTTTGACGTTTGCGACGTTATTGTAGCCGACGGTTATACGGGTAATATTTTCCTTAAGACCGTGGAGGGCATGGGTAAGTTCCTTCTTAAGACGCTCAAGGAGCTTCTTATGTCAAATATAGCTACCAAGCTTTCAGCTCTTACCATGGATACGAAGGAGCTTAAGCAGAGATTTGACGCCTCGGAGCACGGCGGAGCGCCTCTCCTTGGTATTTCCAAGCCTGTAATTAAGGCTCACGGCTCGTCTGATGCCAATGCTATCAAAAATGCAGTCAGACAGGCAATACACTTTATCGAATCGGGTGTTAACGACGATATTATAGCGTTTGCGAGAGATTATGATGAAAGAAAGCTTCTTGCGGATGCAGAGAAAGTATACGGCGACGTATAACTAAAACGGAGGAGTTATGGGTATAGGTAAGGATTTTGCTGATCTTACGCGAGACATAGGCTACGAGTTTATCGACGTGACCTTTCTCGAAACTGCGCTTACCCATTCCTCCTATACCAATGAAATGAAGCAGAAGGGATTTCGCGCAGAGTCCAATGAAGCTCTTGAATTCCTTGGTGATGCCGTGCTTGAAATCGTTATTTCGGAATATTTATTCGACAGATATTCAAAGCATGGCGAGGGAGCTTTGTCCAAGCTCAGACAAATGATAGTTTGCGAGTCAACTCTATCCAAGATCGCATCGAGAATACACCTTGGCGACTATCTTAACATAGGAAGCGCTGAGGAAAATCTTGATTTGAGGAAGAGAAAGAAGATTCTCGCGGACGCCCTTGAGGCTTTAATTGCTGCTGTGTATCTCGATGACAGAACTAATGCAAACGGCAGCTTATATCGCGCGGTGATTATTTGCTTATTTGAAAAAGAGGTAGAGTATATATTAAAATCCGGTAATCGCGATTATAAAACGCTTCTGCAGCAATTTGTGGAGAAAAACGGAGATGCTTTTTTGCGATATGATATTGAGGAAAGCGGTCCCGAGCACGAAAAGACCTTTATAGCAACCGCGTATATTAACAATAATAAGGTCGGCGATGGAAAGGGAAGCACCAAGCGTGCGGCGGAAATGCAGGCTGCGAAGGTTGCGCTTCGCCTGTTTGGTATTATCTGATATGAAAAAGCACGTTAACATACCTATATTTATACCGCATCTCGGATGCCCTAATCAATGCGTTTTTTGTAATCAGAGGACGATCTCGGGGGTGAATAGCTTTGAAATCTCCGGTGTCAGACGTGAGATCGATAACGCGCTTGCGACCGTAGAACCATCCCAAGAGGTCGAAATCGCCTTTTTCGGCGGTTCATTCACCGGTATTGACAGAGATCTGATGATCTCACTTCTTGAGCTTGGGTATGAATATATCGCGCAAAAACGAGTTGCCTCGATCCGTTGCTCGACTCGTCCGGATTACATAAACGATGAGATCCTTGATATATTGAAGAAATACGGAGTTAAGACTATTGAGCTTGGACTTCAGAGCGTCTCTGACGACGTTCTTATTCGTACCAGACGAGGTCATCTTCGTAAAGATGAAGACAGTGCTTGTCGAATGATAACGGATCATGGCTTTGATCTTGTAGGTCAAATGATGATAGGCTTGCCGGGATCTACCCTTGAGGATGAGCTTGAAACCGCTCGGTTTATAGTAGATATGGGCGCAAAGAGCGCGAGAATATATCCGACTGTGGTTTTCTATGACACGGAGCTGTGTGAGATGTCTATGCGAGGAGAATACCGACCGATCGAGCTTTCAGAAGCAATAGAACGCTCGGCGAAGGCTCTTGAGATATTTGACGAAGGCGGCGTGGACGTTATAAGGATAGGTCTTTGCGCATCCGAAAATATCACTGATGAACAAAAATACTATGCGGGTCCCAATCATCCTGCGATCGGCGAGATGGTTGAGAGCGCTGTGTTTTATAATAAAATATCACGCTGTCTCGATCGGGCTGGTTCGTTTGGCAAAGCCGTTTTACAGGTGTCTGTTGCTAAAGGCGGACTATCAAAAGCGATCGGACAGAAAAAAAGCAACAAAAAACGGCTTATCCGCGAATACGGTGTGGCCGATATCAAATTCAAGGAAGATGAAAGTCTTTCGGGATATGAACTTAAGATAAAGGAAGAAAGGAAAAGGGAATGTACTTAAAATCACTTGAACTTCACGGATTCAAATCCTTTCCCAATAGAACGGTACTGACGTTTGAGCGTGGTGCTACGGTTATAGTAGGTCCCAACGGAAGCGGAAAGTCAAATATTTCCGATGCTATGCGTTGGGTTCTCGGCGAATTATCCAGCCGTAATATACGCGGTACGAGAATGGTTGACGTTATTTTCGGCGGTACGGATGATAGGAGACCTATGGGTTTTGCGGAGGTATCGGTTACCTTCGATAACACAGATACCGAGAACAGACTCGACTCGGAGTTCGACGAGGTTACGGTAACGAGAAGATATTACAGAACCGGAGAGAGTGAATACCTCATCAATAAGGAGCAGAAGCGTTTACGCGATATTCATATGCTTTTTATGAATACGGGTGTTGGACGTGAGGGTTACTCTATCATCGGACAAGGTAAGGTTGCCGAGATCGTTTCAAAAAAGAGTGATGAGAGAAGAAATATCTTTGAAGAAGCTGCCGGAATTTCTAAGTTCAGATATAGAAAGGAAGAGGCTGAAAGAAAGCTTAAAGGCGTTTCGGAAAACCTTGACCGAATTAACGATATAAGACTTGAGCTTGAAAGCAGAGTCGGACCGCTTGAAAGAGAAGCGGAGAAGGCGAGACGCGGTCTTGCGATATTTGAGGAAAAGAAGAAGGCGGACGTTTCGCTCTGGCTTTATGATACAAAGCAGATCAGAGAAGAGATCGATGAGGCAGATAAGACTTGGCGTCTTTCCGTTCACGAGCTTGAGATCGCGGGACAGGTATTGGCAGAGCTTGACGCACAGCTTGAAACACTATATAATAAAACGCAGTCTAATAAGCTTAAGTCGGCGGATTTGCTTGAGCAAATACAAATAACTACCGAGAAGCTTCACGCATTGGATAACTCTTTAAGAGTAGCTGAGTCGAATTTTGCGCATTCCGCTGAGCTCATTGAGGATTGCCATATGCGTATAGCGGAGATCGAACGCGCGGAGTATTCTCTCGGACTTACTAAAGGACAGTATCTTGACAGACGCTCTAAGTTTGAGAGCGTTCTCGCTGAGCATATGGATACCAGAATCGGTTTTCTCAATGAGCAGCAGCGTCTTACTGCCGAGATAGACGACTTAAACGCTCAGCTAAACGAAGCCCTTGATGAGATTACGGTAGAAACAAATCATTCCACCGATTTGAAAATCAGAATCGACGTTCTTGATAACGCCAGGATTTCCGATGGCTCCAAAACCGAGGAAATCGAAGGTGAGATCGAGAAATATGAAAAAGAAGGTGTAAAACTTAAGGCAGAAGCAGATAGATGTGAGGCGAATGCTTCGGGCTTCAAAACCCAAATTGCAGAAAAGGATGCCATAATAACAGCTTCTCAGGAGAAGATAGATGCTCTTTCGGAAGAAAAGACTCAGATAACCGAGACGTTGAATCAGCTTAAGCTTCAGCAGGATACCGCTAAACAAAGAGCGGATGTTCTCCAGAGGATGAACGAGCACTTTGATGGTTTCGTAGAGAGCGTCAAGTTCGTCATGCGTGAATACAACGCCGGCAGAATTTCCGATGCAGGTGAGGTATACGGCCCCTTGTCCTCGCTCATACATGTTGAAAAACAGTACATAACCGCAATTGATACAGCTCTTGGCGGAAGTCTTCAGAATATCGTAGTCGAGGACGTTTCTACTGCTAAAGCGTGCATGGCGTCCCTTAAGAGAGCTAACGCGGGCAGAGTAACACTGTACCCCCTCACCTCTATGCGTCCCGCTACGGAAAACGACGAGATAAAAACTGCGAAAAAGATGCCCGGATTCATCGGTCGCGCCGATACGCTTGTGGATATTGAAGACAAGTATAGAATAGTTATCGAGCATCTTCTTCTTCGTACTCTCGTATTTGATAACATCGATAACGCTTCCGTTGCGGCGAAGAAGATCGGTTATAGAGTAAAGATGGTTACTCTCGACGGTCAGGTTATAAATGCCGGAGGCTCGTTCACGGGCGGCAGCCAGAAGCGCGACAGCGGTATTCTTTCGCGAACCACGGAAATTGCTCAGCTGCAGGAAAAGAGCGAGAGACTTGACAAGGAGATCAAGGAAACGCTTTCAGCACTTTCCGAGATCGACGATGAGTTGAAGGATAATCAGAATTCGTTGAGAGAAGCGGAGCAGGATAAGGAGATTCTTCTTACGCTTTCGCGTTCTCAGTTTGCGGCGCTTGACAATGCTAACGCTAAATACGATGCAAACCGTAACATTATCGAGAAGTTCAAAATGGATCGTGACGCGTTGATAAGCGGACGAGAACGCGCTGAGGAAGAGCTTGTCCAAATACGTGCTGATTATAAGGCATCGCAAGAGCGTATGGAATCCTTGAAGGTATTTAGGGAAAACAAGAGCCTTGTAATGGGCGCTCTCGATGAAAAGCGCGATGAGTTCATTTCCAAAGCTAATGATACTAATATTTCCATTGCCGAAGTTCGCAAGGAGATAGAAGGCGTTGATCAGCTTATTGCATCCCTCGATCAGCGACTTGACGATCTTGGCGCGGAAAAGCAAGCTCAAGAAGATAAGATAGACTCTCTTACAGATAAGAGAAAGAATATAGACGCTCTGAAAAACGAGCATAAGCAAGAGTATGACGAGCTCGAAGGGTTGCTTGCAAGACTCAACTCCGAAAGACGTGAGGTCGAGGCTGGAACCGACGAGTTTGAGAAGGAATCCAATATAATTCGTCAAAAGCAAAAAGAAAAGAACGCCAGCTATCAGACTCTTACCGAGTATTCGGTGAGAAACGAGAACAGACTCGCGCAGCTCAAAGAAAAACAGGATAGGCTTGGTTCACAGCTTTGGGATGACTACGAAATCACGTATGAGGATGCCGTTGCTCTCGATTACCCGCCCGTTACCGCTGAGAACAGAGAAGAGATCGCCGCGATTCAGACGTCTTGCCGCTCCAAGCTTCGTTCCATTGGTAATTTCAACCCAAATGCCATTGAGGAATACGCAGATGTAAAAACCAGATACGATGATCTCAATGCACAGTATCTCGATCTTTCGCAGTCGAAGGATGATACCATCAATATTATCGCTCGAATCGAGGAGGAGATGCGTACCAGCTTCGTAAAAGCGTTTAATGATATCAACAAAAACTTTGGCATAACCTTTAAGGAATTGTTCGGAGGAGGAAGCGCGGAGCTTTCGCTCACAGAACCCGAGGATGTTCTTACGTCCGGTATCGAGATAAAGGCGGCACCTCCCGGTAAGATAATCAAGAGCATGTCTCTTCTTTCCGGCGGTGAGCAGTCGTTCGTCGCGATAGCGTTACTGTTTGCGATACTCAAGGTCAATCCTACGCCGTTCTGCATACTCGACGAGATTGAGGCGGCACTCGATGAGGTTAATGTATACCGCTTCGGCGAATACGTTAAGACTTTGTGTAATGATACGCAGTTTATCCTAATTACACACCGTAGAGGTACTATGGAAATAGGTGACAGGCTTTACGGCGTTACGATGCCTCAGCGAGGTATCTCGCAGGCTATCGAGCTTAACGTAAATGAAATTGAAGGAAAGCAAGAGGAGTTGCTTGATGGGATTCTTTGACAAACTGAAAAAAGGACTTTTTAAAACTAAGGATGCAATTGTTGGAAAAATCGACAATTTGTTTAAGAAGTTTGTAAAAATAGACGAGGACCTCTTTGATGAGCTCGAAGAGCTCCTTATCTCCGCAGATATAGGAGTAAATACTACCGAGGAAATTCTCGATGAGCTCCGTGAGCTCGTAAAAGATAACAGGATAAAGGATCCTGAAGAGGTTAAGTCAGAGCTCCTTGCCATCCTTAAAAGAATGGTCGGCGAGCACGAGCCGTTGAAGCTTGATACCAACCCTTCCGTGATTCTCGTCATAGGCGTTAACGGAGTGGGAAAAACTACTTCTATCGGAAAGATTGCCGCAGAGCTTAAGCATCAGGGCAAGAAGGTCGTGGTTGCCGCCGCGGATACGTTCAGAGCGGCAGCGGCAGAGCAGCTTACCGTTTGGTGCGAGCGTGCGGGAGTTGATATTATCAAGCAGGCGGCAGGTGCTGATCCCGCATCGGTTGTATTTGATGCGATAAACGCTGTAAAGAGCAGAAAAGCCGATGTTCTTATAATAGATACCGCCGGTAGATTGCATAACAAGAAAAACCTAATGGATGAACTTGCGAAAATCGATAGAGTTATCAATCGTGAGCTCGAGGGCTGCGCAAAGGAAACGCTTTTGGTTCTCGACGCTACCACCGGTCAGAATGCTGTTATGCAGGCCAAGGAATTCAAGGCGGCCTCCAGGATCACGGGACTCGTCCTGACAAAGCTTGACGGAACCGCAAAGGGCGGCATTATAATTTCTATTAAGCAGGAGCTTGGTATGCCGGTTAAGTTTATCGGTGTAGGCGAGCAAATAGACGATATGAAGCCCTTTAACGCTCAGGAGTTTGCAAGCGCATTGTTTGAAAGGGAATAATGATGTTAAGTAGTAAACAAAGAGCTTATCTGCGCGCTATGGCGCAGGAGCTTGATACGATTTTCCAGATCGGAAAAAGCGGTATAACCGAGGAAATATGTCTCCAACTTGAAAATGCTCTTGAGGCACGAGAATTGATCAAAGCGCGTGTCTTGGACAATAGCGGATATACCGCTAAAGAAGCGGCGAATGAAATTGCCGGTAGTATTGGTTGCGACGTGGTTTCCTGCGTAGGAACGAGGTTCGTTCTTTACAAAGAATCTAAAAATAAAAAGAGAATCGAGCTTCCGCGATGAAGCGCGTAGGTATTTTCGGCGGCACCTTTAATCCGCCGCACCTTGGTCACGTTGAAGCGGCGAAAGCGTTTGTTGATAAAATGCAGCTCGACAGCCTTATAGTTATACCCGCGTTTATTCCGCCGCATAAAGAATATATATCGAACGTAACCTGCGAGGAGCGCTTACAGATGTGTAAAATAGCGTTCAAGGACGTGAAAAATGTCTGTGTTTCGGATATTGAAATTGTCAGGGGCGGTAAAAGCTATACTTATCTGACGTTACAAGAGCTTACTCATGACGGTGAGGAATTGTATTTTCTTTGCGGTACTGATATGATTTTGACGATGGATATGTGGAAAAAACCCGAGATCATTTTTTCGCTTGCTAAAATATGTTATATCAGACGCGAGCGTAATTCGGAAACAACAGCACTGATCGATAGTAAGTGTAAGGAATATAAAGAAGTATACGGTGCCCGTATTGAAGCAATCGATTCCAATGTAATTGAGATATCCTCCAGCGATATCAGAGGCGCCAAATGCGATTTATCCGCTTACTTATCACCGGATGTTAAAGCTTATATACGCGATAAGGGGCTTTACCAATGATATTTGATAATGAATCAGTAGAAAAGCTGCGCTCCTTGATTAAAGGCTTTCTATCAGAAAAAAGATACGCGCATACGATCGGTGTAGAAAAAATGGCGCGCCGCCTTGGCGAGATGCTTATTCCGGACAGAGTGGACGAGCTTTCGGTTGCCGCATTGCTTCATGACGTAGCAAAGGAGCTTTCGTACGAGGAGCATTTGTCATTGCTTGAAGGATCTGACGTTTCGTATACAGAGGACGATCTTTCTGTAAGACCTGCGCTTCACGCCATCGCGGCGGTGCCGCTCATTCGTAGGGTGTTTGCTGAATATGCGACTGCGGATGTTTTATCAGCGGTTGCCAATCATACGCTTGGCGCGGCAAACATGTCAGTTTTTGATGAGATAATATTCATATCTGATTATGCGGAGGAAGGAAGAACTTATCCTGCTTGCATTGAAGTGCGAAACTTTCTTATTGAAAGCATAAGCCGTGAAAAAACGTTAAATGAAAATATTTCAGCGCTTCACAAGGCGTCGCTTAGAGCTACCGAATCGACGATTGAATCGATTGCTCTACGTAATGAAAAAGTTAATCCCAGAACGTTTGCAACAAAAAGATATCTCGAAGATCTAATTTAAAGATTCTGCGTTTTATTTAACGGCAGAATTCAAAGCTTAAGGAATTAATATGGAAAACAAAAACAACAATTTGAAGAACGCTCCGTCTTATGAAGTTGCTTGTGCTGCTGTCAAGGCGTTGCTAAAAATGAAAGGCAGTGACGTAAAGCTCTTTTGTGTCAAGGACACGAGCTCGGTTACCGATTATTACATCACCGTAACAGGTAGGTCTAAAACGCAGGTTTCAGCGCTTGCCGATGAGGTTGTGTATCAGCTCGAGGAATCTGGCAGAGAGGCGGCAAGAGTAGAGGGAAAGCGTGGCGATTCCTGGATACTCGTGGATTACATTGACGTAATAGTTCAAGTCTTTGACCGTGAATCGAGAAGCTTTTATGACTTTGACAGATTGCTTGCCGAAGCTGAGCTTGTAGATATTTCTCACATAGAGGAACAGCTTGATAACGAAAACTAATTTAGAGGAAATATGTTATGCTTTACGAATATTCAAAAATTGAAAAGAAATGGCAGGAGATATGGGATGCGGAAAATCCCTTTGCGGCGAAGCAGGATTACTCTCTTCCGAAGTTCTACGCGCTTGTTGAGTTCCCATATCCCTCGGGTCAGGGTCTTCACGTAGGCCATCCCCGTCCTTATACCGCACTCGATATAATCTCAAGAAAGAAGCGTATGGAGGGATATAACGTTCTTTTCCCGATGGGTTGGGACGCCTTCGGTCTTCCAACCGAGAACTTTGCGATCAAGAATAAGATTCATCCAAAGATCGTCACGAAAAATAACGTGGCGAGATTCAAATCTCAGCTTAAGGCGCTTGGACTTTCATTCGACTGGGACAGGGAGATAAATACCACCGACCCATCGTATTACAAGTGGACCCAGTGGATATTCCTTCAGCTATTCAAGGAAGGTCTTGCGTACAAAAAGGAGATGGCGGTTAATTTCTGCACCTCCTGTAAAGTTGTTCTTGCAAACGAGGAAGTGGTTAACGGTGTTTGCGAGAGATGCGGTTCAGCCGTTGTCAGAAAGGTCAAGAGCCAGTGGATGCTCAAGATCACTGAATATGCAGAGAAGCTTATTAACGGTCTTGCAGACCTTGATTTTATTGAGCGCGTTAAAACTCAGCAGATCAATTGGATAGGCAAGTCTACCGGTGCTGAAATAGATTTCAAGACTACCGCAGGTGAGAGCCTTCGTGTTTATACAACAAGATGCGATACGCTCTTTGGCGCTACCTATATGGTTATAGCTCCCGAGCATGCGTTCGTTGATAACCACAAGGATATTATTGAAAATTATGATGCTGTGCTTGAGTATAAAGCGCAGGCAGCCCGTAAATCCGACTTTGAGAGAACCGAGCTCGTTAAGGAAAAGACCGGAGTAGAGCTTAAGGGCGTAAGAGCAATAAATCCTGTTACTAACAAGGAAATTCCCATCTTTATATCCGACTATGTTCTTGCCGGTTACGGAACCGGCGCAATTATGGCTGTACCCGCGCATGACGGGCGCGACTGGGAGTTTGCTAAGAAGTTTGACCTTCCAATAGTAGAGGTTGTAGCGGGCGGAAATGTTGACGAGGCAGCTTACACGGACGTTGAAACGGGTAAACTTATTAATTCCGGCTTCATTAGCGGTCTTGAGGTCGCTGACGCTAAAGTTAAAATGATCGAGTATCTTGAAGCGAACGGTATCGGTACCGCCAGGGTTAATTATAAGCTTCGCGACTGGGTATTCTCCCGTCAGAGATATTGGGGAGAGCCCATCCCGGTAGTTGAATGTGAAAAGTGCGGATGGGTTGCGGTGCCCGAGGAGCAGCTTCCTCTCGAGCTTCCTGACGTTGATTCTTATGAGCCTACCGAAACCGGAGAATCGCCTCTTTCGCTTATGACGGATTGGGTGAATTGCAAGTGTCCTAAATGCGGCGGCGATGCAAAGAGAGAGACCGATACTATGCCTCAGTGGGCAGGTTCATCCTGGTATTTCCTCAGATATTGCGATCCCAATAACGACAAGGAGCTTGCATCCAAGGAAGCTCTTGACTATTGGATGCCGGTTGATTGGTATAACGGAGGTATGGAGCACACAACTCTACATCTTCTTTATTCTCGTTTTTGGTCAAAGTTCCTTCATGATCTTGGCGTTGTGCCTACGAGCGAGCCTTATGCTAAGAGAACAAGTCACGGTATGATTCTTGGTGAAAACGGAGAAAAGATGTCCAAGTCTCGCGGTAACGTGGTTAACCCCGATGATATTATCAGAGATTACGGTGCGGACACCATGCGACTTTATGAGATGTTTATCGGTGATTTCGAGCAAGCTGCTCCTTGGAATCCGCAGTCCATAAAGGGTTGTAAACGATTCCTCGAGAGATTCTTGAATATGTACGAGCTCGTACAGGGGGAAGGATCTACTCCCGAGCTTGAAAAGCACATTCATAAGCTTGTTAAAAAGGTTACCGGTGATATCAACTCTATGAAGTTCAACACCGCGATTGCGGCAATGATGAGCACCGTTAATACCGTTTACGAGGTTGGCAAGATCACGAAGGATGAGCTGGCTACACTTACTAAGATACTTTCTCCTTTTGCTCCTCATCTTGCGGAAGAGCTCTATTCAATGCTTGGATACAAAACGCTTGTCTCTCTTGCAAAGTGGCCCGAGTATGATGAAGCAAAGACTATAGACGATACCATTCAGATGCCCGTACAGATCAACGGTAAGGTCAGGTCGGTAATCGGAATACCTAACGGCGCTGACAAGGATACTATTCTCGCAGCCGCTAAGTCTGATGAAAAGGTGAAACAGGCAATCGATGGTAAAACCGTTGTAAAAGAAATAGTTGTTCCCGGAAAGATCATTAATATAGTTGTAAAATAAGAACGGCTTTCAGGTCTGCGATATTCGTATCGCAGACCTATTCTGTATAACGTTTCGAAAAAAACTCAAAAAACTTTGTGAAAAAGGCTTGACAAATATCTATATTTGTGATATCATAATATGGCTTAATAAAACAGATGCGAGTGTAGTTCAATGGTAGAATTCCAGCCTTCCAAGCTGGTCGCGTGGGTTCGATTCCCATCACTCGCTCCAAATGCGCCCTTAGCTCAGTGGATAGAGTGCCCGGCTACGAACCGGTAGGTCGAAGGTTCGAATCCTCCAGGGCGCGCCAATCAAAAGAACACCCCTTTTTTGGGGTGTTCTTTTGATTGGAACACCTGTCGGGATGATCTTATCGCGTATATTGAAGACCGATGTTTTGTTACGTAAAAAATATTGCTTAAGTTCTCGAGCACCCGGAAGGGTGCTTTTTTGTCGTTATAAAGATAATAACTTTTTGATCGCCTCGTTTAATGCGACAATTTTCTCGCGCTATTGGTGATAATATTATTATCACGAGGTGATGACTTGAAAACTTTATATATCGACGTGTATTTTATGATTAATTTTACGGTAGATATTTTGGCTATATTTATAGCTTGCAGAATGATACATATTAAAGTTAATATGAAACGGCTGGTGCTATCGGGATTGGTAGGCGCGGTTCTTGCCGTTGTAGAACTTTTTGTCAAAAACAAAATATTACATATATGTATTGCCTCATTATTCGTTCTGATTATATACTGTATTGCTTGCAGGGGAGTGTCATTTCTCAGAGGAATAAAATTTATAATATCCTTCTACATAGCTACTTTCCTGATCAGTGGCGGTGTAAATTTTGTCTACGGTATGATGGACAAATATCTGGGTGGAATTTTTGCGGATGATCTTGTTACTACAAACAGGAAGGCCATTATTTTTTCACTGATAATATTGTTGATTATAGGAGCGCTAAGATTGTTTATAATGATGTTTTCTGATTCCATGAATAAAAAAAGCACACGGATTATGATAAAACTCGAGGACAAAACAATAGAGCTCGACGCTTTGATCGACACGGGAAATCTTGTAAAAGATCCAATGAACATGAATCCTGTTATATTTTTGAAAAGAAAATACGCTGAGAGCATTATTCCCGCGTCCGTCATAGATTTATCTAACCTTGACAGTCTTAGCGCGGACTTTAGAAAAAGAATAAGATTAATTCCCGTTACCAGGAATTCGTCTACGCATGTTATGACGGGAGTGAGGGTGGATAAGGTTATAATATGCAATGAAAAAAGCAAGGAAGAGATAAATGCAACTATTGTTATTGATAAAGAGGAAGGAACGTTTGGGGGATATTACGCATTAGCACCATACGTCGCGGGCTATAATAATGCATAACATTATAAAAAGGATTAAATATATTTTTTCAAAGTTATTTGGCGGCAGAAATCAGTTATACTATATAAACGGTAATGATACACTGCCACCGCCGCTTGATCCGGAAACCGAAGAACGCATGATAGAAAGCATCGATCGCAATGAATCCAAGAGCGTATTGATCGAGCACAATCTGCGTCTTGTAGCCTTTATAGCCAAGCGCTTTGAAAATACAGGCGCTAATATCGAGGAGTTGATCTCCATAGGGACGTTAGGGTTAATGAAGGCGGTGTCAACATTCAATAAGGATAAAAATATAAAGCTCGCAACGTATGCTTCTCGTTGTATAGAAAACGAGATACTTATGTTCATAAGAAAAACGTCTTCACAGAAAAGAGAAATATCCATAGACGAACCACTAAGCGTCGATTGGGATGGCAATGAGCTTCTTTTATCGGATATTCTCGGCAGTGACAATGACGTCGTTTCCAAGGAAATGGAAGAAAATGAAGAGCGAAGCATTTTACGTCTGGCTGTGCAGGAGCTAAGTCCCCGTGAGCGTATAATAATCGAGATGCGTTACGGATTACGCGACGGCAATGAGCAAACACAAAAGGAAGTTGCCGATTCGCTTGGGATATCCCAAAGTTACATTTCAAGAATAGAAAAAAAGATCATGCAGAGGCTAAAAAAACGTATCGAAGAGCATATTTGAGCCAAATAAATATTTTCAAGAAATTTTCAAGAAATTTGTAAAAAACTATTGCAAAAGAATAAAAAATGTGTTATAATACATCGTAATGAAAACAATTAATGTTAAGAGGTGTTAAAATGAAAGCTGGAATACATCCCGATTACAAAGAAGCTACCATCAGATGCGCTTGCGGTGCGTCGGTCGTAACTCACTCCGTTAAGGGTGATATGAACGTTGAAATCTGCTCCAAGTGCCATCCTTTCTATACAGGTAAGCAGAAGTTCGTAGATGCAGGCGGACGCGTTGACAAGTTCAAGAAGCGTCTCGCAATGGTTAAGTAATCATTGCTTATAAAAGAGCGTTGGTAGCAAATAGCTGACGCTCTTTTTTATTTCCGCTTTATAAGGAGGATAATATGTCTGAACTAACCGAAAAATATGCGGTACTTGTGACCATAGCTGAAAGCTCGTCGTTGCTGGATGAGTGTGAAAGAAGTCTTGATGAGCTGGAGCGTCTTTTGAATACTGCCGGCGGCGAATGTTTTGCTAAAATAATACAAATCAAGGATAAATTCGATCCCCGCACCTGCATCGGGAAGGGAAAGGTAGAGGAAATCTCTGAGCTTTGCAAGAATAATGACATTTCTCTTGTAGTGTTTGACTTCGAGCTAACTCCCGCTCAAATCAGAAATCTCGAGAATGATATAGGCGACGTAACGGTTATCGACAGGAGCATGCTGATTTTGGATATATTTGCCCTTCACGCGGTTTCCGGTGAAGGAAAGCTTCAGGTCGAGCTGGCACAATTGAAATACTCCGCACCTCGACTGACCGGCAAGGGCGTTGAGCTGTCAAGACAAGGCGGAGGCATTGGTTCAAGAGGACCCGGCGAAAGTAAGCTTGAGACGGATAGGCGCCATCTGCACGAGAGGATCGTTACACTTGAAAAGAGATTGGCGGAGCTTGAGCATAATCGTTCGATAATGCGCGCTCAAAGAGATAGAAGCGGTCTTACGAAGATTGCATTAGTTGGATATACTAATGCGGGAAAGTCAACATTGCTTAACAAAATGACAGGTTCTGATGTTCTTGCCGAGGACAAGCTATTTGCGACACTCGATCCCACAACAAGAAAAATGGAGCTGGAGACCGGTGAATCTATACTTCTTACGGACACGGTAGGATTCATAAGAAAGCTCCCTCACCATCTAGTAAAGGCGTTTAAATCTACGCTGGACGAGGTTGTCTACGCTGATATTTTGCTTGTAGTCTCCGACATCAATGATCCGGAGGTTAGAGAGCATCTCGACGTTACTAGGTCGGTTATTGAGGAGCTCGGTGCGGCAGACAAGCCAATAATTTACGTTTATAATAAATGCGATCTTGTTGAGAACGTCTCCTATGCCGTTACCTCAGATGATAGCGTGTGTCTTTCCGCATTTAACGGTCATGGCATTGAAGCCTTGCTTCGTATGATCTGTACAGAGATACACAGAGGAAAACGCGAGTGTTCTCTCAGAATACCATATTCAGATCAGTCAGCGTTGAATCATCTTTATAACAGCTATAATGTTATCAACGTTGAGTATTTCGAAGACGCTATATATACCAAGGTTGTTCTTGATGAAAAGGGAAGAGGACAATACGCGAAGTATATTTCGGAGGAGTAAAGTGGAAAGCTATATTACAATTCTTCGTCATTCTTCATGCGAATACGAGGACAGAAAGTCGGTATTTATCGGTGAAGCTATGCCTGTTTCCACCGAGGCTGACGCGCTTTCGTTTATCGATTCCGTAAAAAAAAGGTATCCGGATGCAAGGCATCACGTTTATGCTTACGTTTTGCGTGAAAATTCGATAATGCGATTTACAGACGACAGGGAACCGCAGGGGACTGCCGGTATGCCGGTTCTTGACGTCATAAGAAAGAATGGATTAACCGACACGGTCGTCGTTGTTACTCGTTATTTCGGCGGCACTTTACTCGGTACGGGTGGGCTTGTGCGAGCATATACCGCAGCAGCGCTGGGTGCAGTTGAAAAGGCAGAGATAATTAAATATGATATTTACGTAACCCTTACGATCGAGGCTTCATACTCGGATTATCAAAAATTCTCGCCTATATTTGACGAATACGCTTACAGAAACATCGATGTGCGATATACGGATAAGGTCGTTTTGACCGGAAGTGTGAGCAAGGTTAATTTTGATTCTATGCAGGATAAGCTTATACAGTCTACCTCGGGACGAGTAAAAATAGAGATTATTGACGAAAAATTTGACTTTTAATAAAATAAAAGTGTTTTTACAAAGCATTGCGTATATTATTTTTGGAAAGTGAGGACGTATCGATATGATAAGCAGAGAAATTATCGAAGAAATACTTTTGCGCACTGATATTCAGACGCTTATCGGCGGATACGTTTCGCTGAAGCGCGCAAGTGCTAACTTAAAGGGGCTTTGTCCTTTTCACAGCGAGAAAACACCGTCCTTTACGGTTTATCCCGCCAATAACAGTTTTTACTGCTTTGGATGCGGAGCAGGCGGTGATCAGATAAGCTTTATCATGCGTATGGAGCATTTGGATTATCCTGACGCCGTAGAGTTTCTTGCCAAACGCGCCGGCATAACTATCGTAGACGATAATAGCTCGCAATACACGTCGCAACCGCGTTTTGACAAAAAGCGAATCTACCAGATGAATACCGATGCGGCAAAATTCTTTAATGCGTGTCTTTTTTCAGACAATCCTGACGCAAAGGCGGCGTTGTCTTATTTTACTGACAACAGAAAGCTGTCAATTGCTACCATAAAGCATTTCGGACTCGGTTATGCTCCCAATAGCTTCGACGTTTTCTCAAAATATATGCTTTCTAAAGGATATACCCACGACGAGCTTGTGGCAGGTTTTCTTTGCGGCAAAAGTGAGCGCGGTCATTATTATGACACATTTAGAAATCGCGTTATGTTTCCGATTATCGACGTATCTGGAAACGTGATAGCTTTTGGCGGCAGAGTCATGGATGATTCTAAGCCAAAGTACAAAAATTCTTCCGATACACCGGTGTTCAAAAAGCTCAGAAATCTTTTTGCTTTGAATTTTGCGCGGCACACTTGTCAAGATGCGCTTATCCTTTGCGAAGGATACATGGACGTTATTGCGCTTCACTCTGTGGGAATCACAAATGCTGTTGCTACGCTTGGAACCGCGATTACGTCGGAGCAGGCAAGAGTGATGAGCCGTTATACCAAGCGGGTTATTATTTCTTATGACTCTGACGAAGCCGGAGTTAAAGCCGCAACCAGAGCCATGAAGCTGCTCGAAGAGGTCGGTCTTGAGGTGAGCGTTCTCTCGGTTACGGGTGCCAAAGACCCTGACGAATATATCAAAAAATTCGGTGTAGATAAATTTAAGCAGGTTATAAGCGGAGCCAAGAGCAAGTTCGATTATAGCTTGGATGCCATCTTTTCTAAATACGACATCTCGCTTCCACAGGACAAGATCAATGCTCTCGCGGAGGTTGAAAAGCTTATTTCTGATGTTAATTCCATGGCAGAACGCGATGTATATATACATACCGTTGCTAAAAGATTTGACGTTCAAGCCTCCAGCATACGCGCCGATGTGGATCGGATAGTTGCGAAGCGCGAACGAGCTTACAAACGCAATCAGACACAGAGAGTGCGTCAGGAAACAGCCGGTTTTTCGGATAGGATCAATCCTGATTTTTTGAAATCACCGGCAGTCGCGCGAAATGAGGAAACGGTACTCGGACTTATTCTTTTATTCCCGGATCACCGAAAAAGGATATTTAGCGAGAATCTTATTACAGAGGAAGATTTTTTGACAGATCTTAACAAACGCATTTTCGCGTATGTTGAGCGCGCCTATAACGAAGGTGATGATCAGCTGATTACT
Source organism: uncultured Ruminococcus sp. (assembly GCA_964460165.1). Classification (GTDB taxonomy): domain Bacteria; phylum Bacillota; class Clostridia; order Oscillospirales; family CAG-272; genus UBA1740. Next base: position 23,514 of record CAYWPS010000002.1, read on the forward strand.
ATGAACAATGAGTTCACACCGGATGAGATCGGCAGGATTTCAAAAATGAAGATACGCCGCATGGAGCTATCCTCTAACGATGATGCGGTTCTTGAAGAATGTATTGACAATTTAAAAAAATCAGTAGATAAAAAATTCTCGGAAAAAACCGACACAATAGATAAGCTTAATGAAATCCTTTCAAAGAAAAGGGTAGATTAAGAGCAAACAAAGGAAGGTAAAAAAATGAGCAGAGAAAAGATTGACGTAAATTCGTTTATTGAATCAAAAAACGACGGTTCGATTGCAAATTCGGACATTATGAAGGCGCTTGAGGATATTGACTACGCCATTGCGCAGGTAGATATTGACTCCGTTAATCCCGATGATCTTGAGAGCGATGAGGTTCGAGATATAGAGCAGGATGCCAAGGCATACGATTCTACCGAGAATATGGAAAAATTCTTCTCGCAGGAGGGGCTTGCAATAGACGACCCCGTGAGAATGTATCTCAAGGAAATCGGTAAGATTCCGCTTCTTACTCCGGAGAGAGAGCTGTACCTTGCTGAGCAGATAGCTCTCGATAATAAGGCTGCGAAGGACGAGCTTATTGAGGCAAACTTACGCTTGGTCGTAAGCATCGCCAAACGACACGTTGGAAAGGGAATGTATTTCCTCGACCTGATACAGGAGGGAAATCTCGGTCTTATCAAGGCTGTTGAGAAGTTTGATTACAGTAAGGGATATAAATTCTCAACTTATGCTACCTGGTGGATAAGACAGGCAATTACGAGAGCTATTGCAGATCAAGCAAGAACAATTCGTATCCCTGTTCATATGGTAGAGACCATACATAAGGTTTCCAGAACTGCCAGAACCCTTCTTCAGGAGCTCGGACGCGAGCCTACCACTGATGAGATCGCTGAGAAGCTTGGTATCACTGCGGATAAGGTGCGTGATATTATGAAGATCGCGCAGGATCCCGTATCTCTTGAAACGCCTATCGGCGAGGAAGAGGACAGCCACCTTGGTGATTTTGTAGAAGATATGGATTCTCCCGCTCCTTCCGAAAGCGCGTCATATTCTTTGCTCCGCGAACAGCTTTGTAACATTCTTCATACACTTACTCCGAGAGAAGAACAGGTTATAAAACTTCGTTTTGGACTCGAGGATGGTAGACCGCGTACTCTTGAAGAAGTCGGAAAACAGTTCAACATCACGCGAGAGCGTATAAGGCAGATCGAGGCTAAGGCGCTCAGAAAGCTTCGCCATCCCTCCCGTTCCAAGACACTGAAGGATTATTTGGCAAACTGATTTTATTCAAGGTGCACAAAGCAACTCTTTTATAATTGTCATAATGACGATAAATGCTTTTTGAGTTTTTAGAAAACTAAAAAGACTTGACTTTGCGCTAAAAATATTGTAAAATATTAATGTTATTTAACAAACACGGAGGAAAAGAGTATGAAGAAGCTACTTAGCTTGTTGCTTTGTATCGTTTTCGTTTGTATTGCTCTCGTTGGCTGTGCCGAGGATGTAATCGGAGAATATCTTCCGAACTACAATACCGGTAATGTAACCGACGATCAGATTGAGAAGCTTAATTTCTATATTATAACCGGTGACAATACCTCTCCTGAGGCAAAGATAACCGTGCCCCAGAACATCAACTCCTACATCAAGGAAAAGTATCTGATAGAGCTTAACATCAAATATTATACCGAGACCGAGTACGCAGATGCGCTCTACGCGGCACTTGATAATTCAACAGAAGCAGAACGTCCTGACATAATCCTTCTCAACAGTAAAGATATGTTTGACAATCTGTACTCTCAGGACACGCTTGTCGCCCTGAATAGTTATTATGAGTCCAGAGATTTCAGAAGCATCAATACCATAGTTGACGATGTTCTTCTTGAGGCTAGCGCGGTTATCGATACTGATACAAACGCATCTACCTACTATACCGTTCCCAACAACCACGTTATTGATGAATATAGATACATAGTCATCGATAAGGGGATGGCAATGCATACTCTCCATTTCAACAAAGCTGAGATTTCCGCTATGACCACGGCGGCTTCACTCGAGGAGTTGAAGGCAGCTATCGCCAACTACTACGTTGAATACGTAAATAATGCTGCCACCGACTCTGAGACGGCAGCCTATATTGATCAGTACGTGCAGATCGTAGCAGGTGATTATGATGCAAGAACTGATCTTGCAAATGATGCTAACGGTGCGAATTTTGTAAACATTAATTCCTATCCTAATGCAACTAAGGATGAAGCGTTCCTCAGCGCGTTTGCGATAGTTAAGCATCTTGACGATGTCGGTACCAAAACCGAGACCGAACGAGCAATTCTTGATAATCACTATTCCAAGTGTATGCAGATCATCTATGCACTGAATACGGATGCTCAGCTCAAGAATATGCTCCAATACGGCTACGTTGGCACTAATTACAAGTTCATTAAGAATGAGAAAAATGAGAATACCAACTACATCGAGCTTATTAAGAATGCGGAAGTAATATATGAGATGAACAACGCTCATACCGGTAATATGTTTATTTCCTATTATTGCTCGGAAAACGGTTGGGACGAGACTGTTCACAATAATTACTTGAGACAGAATGCGGATGCTAAGACTCCGGAACAAAAGCTTTCGGCAGAATCTGCTGATTTGGAATTGTTTGCTCAAGATGAGGCAAAATTTGGCGATACTACCGCATTATCCTTGGTAGGCGCTACATACGGCGACGTAAGTATTACATGGAATTCGGATAGCGAGCATGTCAGCATAGTCGGCGATACCCTTACGCTCATCCTTCCGGCGGAAGCTGTTGAGTCAGCCACCGTTACTGTGGTCGCAACGCTTACATGCGGCGATTCTGAGGTTACTAAGACATTTGATATTGCGGTTACCGCGCCTGAGGCTTAATTATTTTGGGCCGTCACATTCAGGTATAACCGATAAAAAACGAGGGGATCGTGCAAAAACACGGTCCCCCTCTTACGTTAAGCGAAAATTTGAGGAAATCAAGGTTGAAAACCTACGGTTTCCTCATTTTTCATTCTATCACCGTTTCCTCGCTCGACGTACCCTTGTACGTCCATTGCTCGTCAAGCGACGGTTTCGCTTCGGATCCGTTCGCCCCTCGGCGTACTCTCATTAAGAATTCGCAAAATCTGTATTTTCACGGCATTTTCGCGGTTTTTCATTGATCTTACCCTAATTCTTAATGAGACACCCCCTTTTGTTATTTTTTTATTGACAAAATGTAAAATATATTGTATAATTAACGGGTATAATACTTACAGCGAGGGAATTATGAGAAAAAGAAATGAGGATTTTAGCTTAAAAGAGCTAGTTAATATTTTCTTGCCAAAGCTTTGGTTGATCGCAATAGTATCTTTTCTCTTCGGTGCTACCATGGCGATTTATTCAAGATACATAAAGGATGAAACTTTCACATCTACTACCAAAATACACGTTATAAAGGCTACAAGTCTCGATTTTGCAGTGAGCGACGTGGAATTTGCTTCATCGTATCTCGAAACCTACGTTGAGGTTTTGACCATTCCTGACTTTTTAAACGAGGTTATTGAGGATTTCAAAGTCAGACATCCCGATTATAAGGAAAAGGGGTGGGAAGGCGAATTGACAGTAGGAAATATAAAAGGGGCTATCTCCACGGCGACAATACAAGATATTCTCTCTATATCAGTTACTACAAAGGATGCGAATCTTTCTTGCGGAATCGCAACCTCTATCGCTAACGTATTTGACAGAGGGGATACGCTTGCATATCCTGATGACGTCGTTTTTACCAAAATTATACAGGTCGCGACACCTCCAAACAGCGCGAATAGCAGACGCGTGCTTCTCAATACAGTAATAGGTGCTGCGGTAGGAGCAGTGGTTTCGATGATTGCCGTCTTCCTTGTAAATATGTTTGACATTGTTATTCATGATAAGAAAAAGATTGAGGACAACTTTGATATACCTGTTCTGGGTGTTATCCCCAGGTTTATGTCAGAAGAGGGGAGATCCAAAAGGTGAAACTTAGAAAGGACTATTGCCATAGCAGTGCGGAGATAGATAGTCAAAGAATTATATGCGATACCACTCCCTTTGCTATAAGAGAGGCATACAGATCATTTTACACAAACATTTTGTACCTTCCCGTTGAGGATAAATGCAAAAAGATCGTTATTACAAGTGCATTTCCCGGTGAAGGTAAGACGTCCGTTTCGGTTAATTTGGCATACACTATCGCAATAAACTCTCCGGAATCTAAGGTTTTGATTATAGATTCGGATATGAGAAGTCCCCGCGTGATCGAATTGCTCGGCTTGAACGACAAGAAGCGTCATGGTCTCAGCGAGTACCTTGCGGGTATAGATGAGGAGCCGGTTGTGGTGAATTCTATTCATCCTAATCTTGATGTTTTGCTTTCGGGTGCTCAAAATGCCAATACTCCCGGTCTGATTGCGTCTTCAAGAATGAAATCTCTCATGCAGTACTGCAGCGAAAATTATAATTACGTAATTATTGATACACCGCCGGTAAGCATAGTTTCGGATGCAATCCTTCTTAACGATTATGTCAACGGATACATACTTGTTTGCAGAGCGGATTATTCTGACGTAAACTCACTCGCTGATGCTATGGAAAACCTCAGACAAGCCGGCGCTACGATATACGGTACGGTCTTGTCCTCTTATAATGCAAAGTCGGGAAGAAAATACGGCAAGTACGGTAAATACGGCAAATACGGCAGATATGGCAGATACGGCAGATATGGCAGATATGGAGGAAAATACGGCATTTATGCCTACGGATATGATACTTACGGTTCAGATCCGGATGCTATAGTTCCTACTGATACCGAAGCTTTCGGTGGCGAGCCGTCTGGCATCAAGCCTGCGGACGTTTCTGCCGCTGTTGCAGAGGCATCGGATAATGATACTACTAATGTTGATGTAACCGTTATCGACTCGGCGGGCACCGAGACCATTAACGTTGATTTAACTATTATAGGACCATCTGACACCGGTACTTGTGATCTTCAATCCTCTGAAATCGCGGCGCCCGTAGCCTTGACTGATGTCAACTCCCGGAACGAAGATTAATATGGATGTGATTGATTTTCATGCGCATATAATTCCGAGAGCGGATCATGGGTCCTCATCGGTTGACGTTACAATGATGCAGCTTGATATGGCTCGGAAACATGGGATAAACAGAATAGTTGCTACGCCACATTTTTATCCGCATAAGGAAAATGTTGATCACTTCATTGCTCGTCGTAATGCCTGCTACGCACAGCTCAGCTCAGAGAGACTTAAGGACTTTCCCGAGATACTGCTCGGCGCAGAAGTCCTTATATGCGACAATATTGAAGAAATGCCGATGCTGAAGCAGCTATGCGTAAGCGGGACTAAGGCATTATTGCTTGAGCTGCCATTTATTGATTTTTCGGATTCATACGTATATTCGGTAAAAGCTCTGATTGCCAGGGGATATACTGTAGTGATTGCACACGCGGACAGATATGCGCCGCGAGATATTGACAGGCTGATTTCAGTGGGCGCAAGGCTGCAATTGAATGCTGAAGCGCTATGCGGATTGTTTATACCCGCGCACATTAAAAAATGGCTAAAAGAAAAACGCGTTTGTGCGATCGGAAGCGATATACACGGAGCTGATAAGAAGGCGTACGCGCGTTTTAACAAAGCGATGGCAAAACTTGGCGATAATGCGGAATTTATAAAACGGTCATCAGAGTCAATTTTGAGTTAGTTAAAAAAGCAAGCGAAGAATAGGGTGATATCCTTAGCGGAGAATTAAGAGCATCACGCTATTCAACGCTTGCTTTTTTCTATTTGTATAAATTTTACTTTGTGGTAAAAACTATTATCACGGCTATAAAAAAGGAGAATGATAGTTATGAAAGCCACAGGAATAGTCAGACGTATTGATGACCTTGGTAGAATAGTTATACCAAAAGAAATAAGAAGAACTTTAAGAATAAAGGAAGGCGATCCACTTGAAATATTTACCGACAGACAAGGTGAGGTAATATTTAAAAAATATTCGCCTATAAGCGAATTGCAAAATTTCGCAGCGGAATATGCCGACACCTTACAAAGAACTTCATTGATGCCCGTTTTTATATGCGATAGAGATGAAATTATCGCCGTAAGCGGAGCATCTAAAAAAGAATATCTTGATAGGAAAATATCAAAGGGCCTTGAGGAGATCGTGGAGCGCCGTTCGCTGTATATGAGAGAAAACGGGAATGAAGCGGTTGCTGTAACGAAGGACGGCGGATCGCATTTTGTAAATTGTGCTATGCCGATATTAAGCGAGGGAGATGTTATTGGCTGTGTCTTCACGGGAGAGCAGTACGACGCACCTCGATCTAAAACTCTATCCGATGAAACGGAGCTCAAGCTGATACAGACAGCAGGAATATTTCTGGGTAAACAAATGGAGAGCTAAAGCGTAAGGTTGCCGTGTGTGACTTTGGTCAAATAAGTAAAAAGGACAGGGAACACGAGATCCTCTGTCCTTTTTCTTTACAAATAGCTGATGAAAGCATAAGAAGCGTATACGCAAGTCAGGAAATTTTAACCGATGATTTCGAGGACGCCTTAACGAGCGCAATATATGAAGTGCCTCGGTTGACCGTCAGACGCTCACCGTCGGTATTATAAAATACTAAATTTCCCGATGAATCCCTTTCCCAAGAGATTTTGATATATTCACCCTCGGACGCATATATTCCGCACCCTTTACTATAAGTATCGAGTATTAGCTGAGTGCTATCCTCCGTTTCGTAAGTTGTTGAATTGGCGTACAGAATAAATACATTGTCATATTTTAGCGGTCTATCATTTAACAGATCGTTTTTTAATACGGAATTCTTTGACAGTATATATCCGTTTTCATACGTAGAGTAATTAAGCTGTGTTGAAGTGCTATCGGAAAACGTGATCGCAACCGACAAAGCGCTTTCGCCAGATAGAACAAGCGTAGTATCGTTATCAGGGAAAGAATATGGCAATTTCGTGCCATCCGATGATGATTGATTGGTCTTATTATTATTTAAAAATGCGTTGACCAGGTCGCCGTTTGTGTAAACGAAAGAATTGTACTCAGTATAACAGTAGCCGCTTATTTTAGAAAAATCCAAAACGTCCCTTGGTTCCTCGTACTCATATTCAAAAGCATCGTCGGTGCCGTAAGATAACAAAATCCCACCAAAATATGTAGCGAGATTCGATATATATCCGCGGCTTGGAGCTAGTGACCCGATCTTTCCAAGCGATTTTGCTTCGTCTGTAAAGCACAAAAATCTCGTATTGCCATATTCGGTAGGGAATTCAATAGTAAGATATGAAGAAGAAATACCGTATAACGGTTCTGATGACGAAACCGCAATGCACAGCGGACGCTTTAAGGATGTCTCTATGTCTGTTTCGAGCCCCGTTATTCCGTGGTAATATATAGGTGAAGGAGTGACGGCAGGAACATCTTGCTCTGAACCCTCTCCTTCGTTGTTTTCGGTTGTATCATCGCTTGCTGGATTGTTATCAACTACGATTTTATCACCGTCTGATTTGTCATTAGTAAATGATTGCCAACCGTTTGCCGCAAAGGATACTGTGCAGGTTATTACGACGGCAATCACAAAAAAAGCAACCAGTTTTGCAAGGTTGCCATTTTGCAGCCATTTCATTTTTTTACCTCCTTGCACGGCTTATGCCGTACACGTTTTATCGATTGAATTATCTGTTGTAACGCTCCAACCATGCGTCTGCAAAATCAAAAGCATCCTTCAGACCGGAAAGAATTTTCTGTTCCTTGGGAGATTTTGTATTGCTGTCAAGCAGTTGTACCATGATCTGTGTAGGCATAGTACCGTGCTCTGTCTCGGTCTCGTTCATTATCATCATATAGATGTAGAATTTATCTGACATGTCGCCGTAGTAAATATCGTCACCCTGACGAACGAGAGGCCTTCCCTTGTATTCAAGGAATTCGTTGTTTTTAACGCCATTAACGTCTAACATATTTTCTCCTTTCTCATAATTTGGAAAACGACGGCGTGCTTGTCCGCTTTCGATACTATAATATCAAATACTCTTGCGTATGTAAATACATTCGACAAAAAGAGTAAGTGTAAAAGTATCGCAAAAGAAGCTATTTTTTTACAAAAGGCGTAAAGCGAAGAGCACTGTTTCCATCCTTTGGAATTGGCTTAGTCATCTGGAAGATGGCATCGGCTTTGTCTGACACGTTTTTTTGAGGAAGCGCCTCAAGGGGGAGCTTCTCTATGTCAGACGGTTTCGTCAGGATGGTGAAGTCGGAACGCTTTCCAATAGTTTTGAGCATAGCTCTGCCGCGAGAATCAAAAGCAAGAAGTTGAGTATATGCCGGGAGCTCTATAAATTGGGAGGAGGTAACGCCCAATAAAGAGTAGAATAACGCTCGGCGAATTCTTGCCTTAGTGAAATTCTTTGATTCGGCAGCGCAGATTAAGCCTTCGATAGTGTTCGTCTTATAGCTAAGATCATGAAGACGATTATATAAACCGCCGACGGTGTCGTGTATATCCACGGCACACGAAGGAAGATTTAATCTGAGTGATGCAATTACAGCGGTTGAGATGCGCTCGTTATCGCAGGGGAAATCTCCGCTCGAAATTGCTTCTAAAATTGTGTTTTTTGTAATATTGGGGATAAATTCAAGAGCAGAAAAATCCTTTTGCTCTATTGATTTTCTTATAGATGTAGCGCTTTGAATATTTCCTTCTACAATTTTTTCATCTGAAAACGAGTTGTTAGCCCGTTTCACCGTATGAGGTTTAATATTGCTTTTAAAGGAAATGATCGCCTTGATATATTCGATGGCGAGTATGTTGTTTGGCGTGAAGGAAACACGGTCGTTGTCGTGATACAGCTCGTTTACAGCAAGCTCGCACAGAGCGGCATATCCAAGCTTTCTGGTTCCTTCATTCTCTGATAATTGAGCAATTTTGCGAGTGAACTCTTCGCCGAGCATAATTTTTGCAATATTCGTGAGATTTTCGACGGATCCGGATTCGCTGCCAAAAGAAACGTAGTCAACGCAGCCAAGCCGATCAAGAATATGTATTGCCGATTTTGCAAAGTATTCCGCGCTCGACATAGAGTAGGGAAAGGGAATCTCAAGGACGAGATTTACGCCGGACTGTACGGCGCACTTTGCGCGTATACCCTTATCCGTTATAGCAACGCCTCCGCGCTGAACAAAATTTCCGCTCATAACGGCTATGATATTCGCAGCGTCGCCAAATTCCTCTCGTATCTTTTCTATCTGATAAAGATGACCGTTGTGAAACGGATTGTATTCGCATATTATTCCGATATTCATACGGCCTCCCGTTTTTAAGAAATTGCAAAAATCCACTTGAACATTGAAGTTTTTAGTAGTATAATAACAATGTACAAAATATTTCAAGGAGATATATAATGAAGGTTTTAGTTGTAAATGCAGGCTCAAGCTCGCTAAAGTACCAGCTTTTTGATACTGCCGAGGGCAATATACTTGCAAAGGGTAATTGCGAAAGAATCGGCATCGACGGCTCTCGCATCATTCACAAAACTCTTGGTAAAGAGGAATACATCAGGGAGCAGGCGCTTCCCAGCCATTCCGAGGCTACAAAGCTTGTTGTTGAAACGTTGCTTGATCCGAAGGTGGGGTGCATCAGCTCGGTTGACGAGATCGAGGCGATTGGTCACAGAGTGGTGCATGGCGGCGCATTTTTCACGGAGTCGGTACTAGTATCCGATGAGGTAATGGAGATTCTCGACAAGTGTGTTGCTTACGCTCCGCTCCATACCCCTGCTCATATTATGGGTATTAAGGGATGTATGGACGTTATGCCCAATACTCCCGAGGTTTTGGTTTTTGATACCGCATTCCATCAGACAATGTCAAAAGAGGCGTACATGTATGGAATTTCGTACGATATGTACGAGGAATTCCAGATCCGTCGTTATGGAGCGCACGGAACCTCTCACAGATATGTCAGCGGCGAGATGATCAAGCTCCTGGGAGGCAACGCGGAGGGTACTAGGATCGTTACCTGCCACATTGGCAACGGATCGTCTATAACTGCCGTTAAGGACGGTAAGTGCGTAGATACCTCTATGGGCTTCACGCCTCTTGACGGAATTATGATGGGCACCAGATGCGGTGCTATTGATCCTGCTATCGTCACTTATATCATGGAGAAGAAAAATATGTCACCAAAAGAGGCTGACAACTATATGAACAAGAAGTGCGGCTTCCTTGGTATCAGCGGCATAAGCTCTGATTCACGCGACGTTGAGAAGGCGATGAAGGAAGGCAACGAAAGAGCCCAACTCACATATGATATGCTTTGCTATCAGATAAAGAAGTATATAGGTTCTTACTCAGCGGCAATGGGCGGTCTTGATGCAATCGTGTTTACCGCGGGAATCGGCGAGCACACGCCCTATATAAGAGAGCACGCGCTCGAGGGGCTTGAGTACCTAGGTGTTAAACTTGATCTTGAGAGAAATAATTTTGGTCATTCGGGAACACCGGTAAAAATCTCCGCGGACGACTCAAGAGTTGCGGTATACATGATACCCACTAATGAAGAGCTCGTTATAGCGAGCGATACGGAGTCGATCGTATCTAAACTTTAACGGTTTGGAAGGCAGTCGCAAAGACAAGCTTGCGACTGCCTTCTTTTTATATACTATATACTACCACAAAAAACTTCATATGTCAAGAAAAATAAGCGTTCAAGAGCATATTATTTATTTAAAATAGCATTCATCTCATTTGTGATCCTGTCATACTTATCATCGTTTTTCTCAAATGATATATTTGTTGAGTAAATATTCTCCAATTCAAAATGGCACGCGGCAGCTTTGGTAAATAAACTCATCGCCTCGTCGAGAAAAGAGTTATATGCTGATTTGACGCTCTCGTATATCTTTGATTTAGGGATAAATGACTGACAATCAATAGCAGCATCAGCGTGATCTGAAATCTGAAAAACCGTATCGGGCGTCTCTATTGCATCTGTCATATCGTTAGAAAAAGCAGAAGGGAATACTCGTATAACGCTTTCACTTTTCATGAGTGAAGATGAAAGGTGTGACATTAAGACATACTGCGAAATGCCGTCGCCGCTAATCTTTATAATCCGTTTGCCGCTAGTATTTAACGTTAATAGTTTATATCCGTCCTTGCCGAATGCGCTGAGTAAATAATCGTTTTCCACATGCTTTCCAACGCCTGTTGGCTCATTTTTGATCAAACTATTTGAAATTTTTTCTGCTTCATCATAAACACCGCATTTGGATAAATAGCCATTAATATATGTGTGAATTTCACCGGCGATCTTCAGTGCCGAATAGGCGTTTTGATATAGCTCCTTTTTCTTATTTCCAAGATGGATAATACGATCTTTTTGCACCCTCAATTTGCCGTAATCAAAACCGTCTCCGAGATTAATTATTTCTTCTACCGCGCCCGGATTTTGAGGCTCGATCACGTGAGGCGCCGTGCCATCTGCGATTCCTATCTTAACGCCGTTCTTTTTAATTATAACTCCGTCAAGCGAGGCGGGATCGGAAGAGCAAAAAATATTTGTCACATCGCATCTCTTTAAAAAGTTGTTTGATATTTTTTTCATCAACGTGCTTTTTCCTGTACCGGGGCCGCCTTTTATTATAAACAGCTTGTCGATTTTTTGGGGCGAAAAAATCCGATCAAAATACGATCTGAAGCCCGAGTAACCGTTAGCTGCCGCAAAGAAACAATCGGCGTAACAAGAATAATCGTTCATATATCTTCTCCTTTTTGTTCGTCATAAAAAGCATATTCCAAACCGATGAATTTGTTACTGTATTCAATATTTTATAATTAAACTTGACATTCCGCGTAAAATCTTTTATAATATATTTTGTAATATTGTGGGAGGTTGTCTATGAAGGTGATCGGATTGTGTGGCGGAAGCGGCGCAGGTAAGGGATTAGTATGCAGCTTTTTTAATGATCTCGGCATAAAAAGCATTGATACCGACAAGGTTTACCACGACCTCATTTCTACCGATTCGGAATGTACGAGAGAGCTCGTCCTTCGTTTTGGCAAGCAAATATCCAACGACGCAGGCATCAACCGTTTGAAGCTGCGAGATGTCGTTTTTGCTTCGAAGGAAAACCTCGCAATACTTAATAAAATCACCCACAGGCATATCCTCGCCAAAGTGCGCGATTTGTTAAACGAGATCAAAGCGAGCGGAGCTGCCCGCGGCGTTATTATCGACGCTCCTCTTTTGTTTGAATCCGGCTTCGACAAGGAATGCGACTTAACAATATGCGTCATTGCGGATAAGTACGCCAGAATAGAACGGATAGTACGCCGTGACGGTATATCGGCTGAAGCAGCATTTGCACGAATTGATACGCAGATATCCGATGATGAATTGATTAAAAAATGCACTTATGTCATATATAACGATTCGACCGAGGATCATCTTCGCGAGAAGGTTCGCGAGTTAAATAAAATAATATTCGATAATCAAAAATAGGAGATATACTAATGGAAAAGAAAAACGCACAGGAAATGCTCGATAAGCTTTCCTATAAAAAGAAGAACGTATTTGAGGAATCATCTGCCGAGGAAATCAAGGAAATATACGAGTATTCAAAGGGATATATGAAGTTCCTTGATGATGCGAAAACAGAAAGAGAAGCGACTATTGCTTCCATTGCGATGATCGAGAGTCAGGGATATACCGAGTATAAGCTTGGAGATAAACTTATACTCGGTGACAAGAAATATTATAATAACAATGGTAAAAGCCTTGTTATATTCAAAATCGGCGATGAGAACATTGAGGAGAACGGTATCAGAATACTCGCATCTCACATAGATTCTCCAAGAATTGATCTCAAGCAAATACCTTTATACGAGGATTCCGGTATGGGCTTCCTCAAGACGCATTACTATGGCGGTGTAAAGAAGTATCAGTGGACCGCAATTCCTCTCTCTTTACACGGAGTTATGGTTAAAGCGAACGGGGAAACTGTGGAGGTGAAGATCGGCGAGGACGAAACCGATCCCGTATTTTACATCAATGACCTTCTGCCGCATCTTGCGCAGCGTCAGTCGCAGGAGCCTCTCGGTACCGCAATCGCTGGAGAAACTCTCAATATTTTAGTTGGCGGACTTCCTTACGATTGCGATGACGTGTCAGATAAGATCAAGCTCACTGTTCTTTCTATGCTTCACGATAAGTATGGCGTAACCGAGGAGGATTTTCTTAGCGCTGAGCTTTCTCTTGTTCCCGCATTCAAGGCTCGCGATATTGGATTTGACAGAGCGCTGATAGGTGCTTACGGACATGATGACAGAGTATGCTCTTATCCTGCTGTCACGGCGCTTCTTGATAATGATGATACCAAGCATACCGTAATGGTCGTTCTTGCAGACAAGGAAGAAATTGGCTCAGTGGGACTCACCGGTATGCAGTCTGACGTCCTTGTTGATATCATTTCCATGATCTCTGCTTCTCTCGGCGCAAACTCTATAATCGTAAGAAGCAAATCAAAGTGTCTCAGCGCGGATGTAAATGCCGCGTACGATCCTAACTTCGCAGATGTATACGAGAAGAGAAACAGCGCGCTTATCTCATGCGGTACCTGCCTCAGCAAGTACACCGGATCGAGAGGAAAATCCGGCACGAGCGATGCATCCGCTGAATTTGTTGGCTTTGTCAGACGTCTCTTTGCGGAGAACGGTGTGATCTGGCAGACCGCAGAGCTTGGCAAGGTGGATGCCGGTGGCGGCGGAACGGTGGCAATGTATATTGCCAATCACAACATTGAGACGGTCGATCTCGGTGTACCGGTCATATCCATGCACGCGCCCTACGAGGTCGTTTCCAAGGCGGACGTTTATTCCACTTATAAGGCATTTTGCGCGTTTGTAAAATAGTTTTATCTCAAATTTAATTTTTATAAATTTGAGGTGAGAAAATGTTAAAAAGATTATCACATGCAGATGACAGATACAGGGAGATTGAGCAGATGCTCACTCTCCCCGAGGTCATTGCTAATAACAAAGAGTATCAAAAGCTAATAAAAGAATACAATAAACTGTCCGAGATCGTTTCTAAATACAGAGAATATCTGAAGGCGCAGAAAGAAATGTGCGAGGCGGACGAAATGATGCGCGATTCGTCGCTCGATTCTGATCTTCGAGAGCTCGCAGAGGATGATTACAAGGAGAGACGCGCGTTGTGTGATTCCTTATCCGAGGAATTGAAGCTGCTCCTCATGCCAAGAGATCCTAACGATTCCCGTAACGTAGTGGTCGAGCTTCGTCAGGGCGCCGGCGGAGAAGAAGCGGCACTGTTTGCATACGATATTTACAGAATGTACTCTATGTATGCCGCAACCAGAGGCTTCAGGATCGAAGTGATCAATCTCAACGAAACAGAGCTTGGTGGAATCAAGAATATAACATTTACCGTTATAGGCGATGGAGCTTATTCCCGCTTTAAGTTCGAAAGTGGCGTGCACAGAGTGCAGAGAATACCCGTAACCGAGTCTAACGGTAAAATTCAGACCTCTACCGTTACGGTTGCTGTTTTACCCGAGGCTGAAGATGTTGAGGTTGATATAAACCCTTCTGATATAAAAATCGAATCATGCAAATCAAGCGGAGCGGGCGGTCAGCACATCAATAAGACTGAATCCGCTGTCAGATTGACGCATATTCCCACGGGTATCGTTATCGAGTGTGACGGTGAGCGCAGTCAGCTTCAGAATAAAGAAAAAGCAATGAAGCTCCTTTATACCAAGCTTTATGACATAAAGGAGAAGGAGCAAAACGATCAGATAGCTTCAACAAGGAAAAGTCAGGTCGGAACAGGTGACAGAAGCGAGAAGATCAGAACTTATAATTATCCGCAATCCAGAGTTACTGATCACAGAATAAATAAGACGATATTCAACCTTGATAGCTTTCTTAACGGAAATGTTGATGTTATCATAGACGATTTGATCGCACTGGATACCGCCATGCGCCTGAGGGGTGAGGAAAATGGAGACTAAGATTATTTCAATCACCGAGGGGACAAACCTATCAGAAGCACTTGCGGCGTCAGCAGACATTATCCGCGCCGGCGGACTCGTAGTATTTCCGACGGAAACCGTCTACGGACTCGGCGCAGATGCGACTAATCCCGATGCCACTTCTAAAATTTACAGTGCAAAAGGAAGGCCATCGGACAATCCGCTAATTATTCACATCGCCGATCCCGGTGATGCGGAAGCGTATTGTTTTACAAATTCCGCCTTTTATTCATTGGCAGAAGCGTTTATGCCCGGCCCCTTAACGATCATACTTCCCGCTAAAGAAACCGTCCCGCTTACAACTCGCGGCGGACTTGATACAGTGGCGGTACGATGTCCCGCCAATCCAATAGCGAGAGAGCTTATACGCCTTTGCGGAGTTGCGATAGCTGCTCCGTCAGCAAATCTCTCGGGCAGTCCTTCTCCAACAAGCTTTGAGCATGCCTACGCGGATATGAATGACAGAGTTGATGCAATTATTGATGGAGGCGACTGCGACTTCGGTCTTGAATCAACTATCGTCAAAGTAAACGCGGATAAATCTCTTACGTTGCTTCGTCCCGGAAAGATCACGAAGGAGGATATTGAATCCATAGGTCTTAAGGTTTTGATCGCCGATGCAGTCACCGATACGCTAAAGGATAACGAAATTGCGATATCGCCGGGCATGAAATATAAGCATTACGCACCTAAGGCGCCGGTTGTTTTACTGGACGGAACTAAAGAAAAGATCGTCGCTTACATAAAAGAACGTGTTTTCAAGGAGCAACGTATTGCCGTCATAGCCTACGAAGACGACGCAGAGTGTATTGCCGCTGTATCCGATAAAATCGATCTGTACAAATTTGGTGTACGCGGCGATGAAATGGCGCAGGCGCATCTCTTGTTTAAGCTACTGAGGGATACCGATAAGGAAGAATATAGCATAATATACGCGCCCCTACCCGAAAAAAGCGGTATAGGACTCGCTCTTTACAATCGAATGATAAGGGCGGCAGCACATAATATTATAAGATTGTGACGGATAAAAAAATGGCAAGAAAAAAGAAAATTGACATTGAAGATATAAAGGCGAATGAGGCAAAGGCAACCGAGCAACCGATAACCGAGACCTTGGTTAAAAACTATATGCCTTACGCAATGAGCGTGATCGTTTCGAGAGCTATTCCCGAGATAGACGGCTTCAAACCGGCGCATAGAAAGCTCCTTTATACTATGTATAAAATGGGTCTTCTAAACGGTGCCAGGACTAAGAGCGCAAATATAGTTGGACAAACGATGAAGCTTAATCCTCACGGTGATGCTTCTATATACGAGACGATGGTTCGTCTCACTAGAGATAATGAAGCGCTTTTGCATCCTTTTGTGGATTCCAAGGGCTCTTTCGGTAAACAGTATTCCAGGGATATGGCATATGCGGCATCACGTTATACCGAGGCTAAGCTTGAGCCTATTTGCGCCGAGCTTTTCAGCGGTATTGATAAGGATGCTGTTGATTTCGTCCCCAATTACGACAACAGCATGACGGAACCGACCTTATTCCCGACTACGTTCCCCAATATTCTCGTATCACCCAACCTGGGAATTGCGGTAGGTATGGCGTGCTCGATATGCTCGTTCAATCTCGGTGAAATATGTGATTCTACCGTAGCGCTTCTTAAGAATCCCAACGCAACCGTTGACAGAATACTTGATATAATGCCTGCGCCCGATTTTCCCGGCGGAGGCGAGATAATCTATGATCGGGAGCAGATGAAGCGCATTTATGAAACCGGCGTTGGCAGCTTCAAAATGCGCGCTAAGTATCAGTTTGTCAAAAAAGAAAATCAAATAGAGATCCTTGAAATACCTTATTCATCATGCATCGAGGCTATAATGAAGAAGGCTAAGGATATGATAGTATCCGGTAAGCTTCGTGAAGTTGTAGACGTCCGCGACGCTATTGATCTTAATGGCTTCAAGCTCATATTTGCGCTTCGCAAGGACTCAAATCCGGAGCTTGTTATGCAGAAGCTGTTTTCAGCGACAGAGCTTGAGAACAACTTTGACTGTAATTTCAATATTCTTGTTGAAGGCACTCCTATGCAGCTCGGCGTAAGAGAGATCCTCAAGGAGTGGATTAAATTCAGAATAAAGTGCTACTCAAGAGAGCTTAATTTTGATCTTGGAAAAAAAGAAGATAAGCTCGAGCTTCTCCTCGGTCTTGCGGCGATCCTTTTAGATATAGATAAGGCTATAAGGATAATCAGAAATACCGAAAAGGAAGAAGACGTAGTACCTAACCTTGCAGCAGGCTTCAATCTTACTACCAGACAAGCGGAGTACATTGCAGAGATAAAGCTTCGTAATCTTAACAGACAGTATATCATCAACCGCGTACAAGAAATTGAGAGCCTTCGCGCGGAAATAGAGGAGCTTAAGGAAACGCTTAAGGATGAGCTTAAGCTTAAGTCTAAAATCATATCTCAGCTTCAGACCATCAAGAAAAAGTACGGCAAGCCTCGCAAGACCGTTCTCATAAGCAAGGAGGAGGTCGTCGCACCTGATAAGGATATTTTCTTTGAAAATTATAACTGCCGTCTGATTCTGACAAAGGGGGGCTACTTCAAGAAGCTCTCTGTCCAGGGTACTCGCTCCGCTGATGAACACAAGCTCAAGGAAGGAGATTTCATCATTTATTCCGAGGATACCGATAATAAGGGCGATGTTCTTTTCTTTACTGATAAGGGGCAGATATACAGATCTCGTGTTGCTGATTTTGATATATCTAAGCCAAGTCAGATGGGCGACTATATCCCGATGAAGCTGTCTATGGACGATGACGAGCACGTCGTTGGATGCAAGATGATATATGATATAGTTCCCGAGCATCATATACTTTACGTATTCGAAAACGGCAAGGGACTGAGGGTAAAGATGTCAGCATACGTTTCGAAGTCCCGCAGGCGCAAAATTTCGGGCGCTTACTCCACCGATTCACCGTTGGTCGGCGCAATATATGAGGGCAAAGATGCAAAGCAGGTATTCATAAGAAGCGATGCCGGTAAAGGCATGCTGATAAAATCCAGTCTGGTACCCGTGAAGTCTACCAGAACAGCCGCGGGTGTTCAGATAATGCAGTTGCCCAAGAAGGGCGTAAAGGTTGAGCTTGTTACCGACAGGATCGAGGCATTCGGACAGGATGCTTTGAAGTGCAAAAAGATAGCGTTACCGTCTACCGGTACATCGCTGGCTCAACTAACCTTTAACTTTTAAAGTATAAGTATAATGCAACAGAGCAAGGTCAAAGCTCTTAGCGCAATCCCGAGGAGAGGTTATGGTATCTACTCCGGGGATTGCGTTAGGCTTGATCTTGCTCTGTTTTTTATTGAGGATCGATAATCATTTACTTGTTCGCGTATAGCTTTGCCGCGGAGGAATATTCCGACAAGCATACGAGTAACTGTTGAAGCTTGGTGTCGGAATTATTCATAGCGGCGGAATATGCGTTCAAGCTGTATGAAACCGCAACAGCTCCATTGCTCAGAATGATATTTTCGTTTATCATGCTTGCGGGCAGAATTATCTCAATGTAGGAAATTCCGTTCACTTTGCCGTTAACAGCGGAATATGTATTCGCTTCGCCATTTAGGCTGATTTCGATATTTCCGTTGAAATCGGGATTGAGATAGAATCTGACTCTTACTGATGCGGACAAATTGTAGCATACGGATTTGATGCTGTTTTTCATAACGCCGGTAGCTACGGATCCATCATTCAGGCTTCCAAAGACGAGATCGTATTCCTTGTACATTTCGATGATCTCACTTATCTTTTGATATTCAAAGGTACTATTGCTATTAAAATAGGCATATGCGCTTTGAATATATCTTAACAGCTTGACTGCCAGTGTTTTTTCATTATTATCCTCTGTGATCGCAAGCAAGGATTCCAGATATTCGACAGCGGAAAGCGAAAATTCTTTAAGCCTTCCGTCCGTTTGTTCAACAACTATTGAAACCGTCTGACATGCATTTGCCGGAATGAAGGTAGAGATTCTGTATCTGTAATAGGTGACGCCGTTAAGCTCTGCCGTTTCGAAGGAGCTAGGCATAATATTTACGCCATCTACCTTAACCGATGTTATCTTGTCATCCATTTCGGATTTCTTTACGTAAAGAAACATTATTAAATCTTCCTCGATCGTCATAGACTGGAAGATCGAAACGCCGGACTTTAAAACGGGTGTAAGCGATACGTTTGACGAATCCTCGATCGCTTCAAGCTCATATGTATATAGCCCATTTTTAGATTTTAGATAGGAAATAACGTCCGTTGAGCTGATCGAAGGAGTAACACCTACTGCAACGTATTCGGTACAAATTGCGTCTCCATCAAGGTTATTCCACGTTACCTGGGCGTAAGAGTCGGATACGCGATAGGGAAGTGCGGCATCATAATTGCTTGTGAGAATTGCGCCGTTGGGTAAATACTTTACATCTATCGACAGATTAGTAGTCACTCCATTATCGAAAAGCACACCTGAATAACTTATTGACGTATTCGAGGTGCAATTGCCCGCTATGACCGAGGAGCCCTCGCTTACGTTGAATTTCATCGATGCGGACGTGGTGCTGAACAGTTGTCCGTTGGTAATAACCACGGATTTCGTGAAGTAAATCTCGGAGTAAGAGCCGCTCGAATAAGAGAATAGGGAAGTATTCGCGGAATTATCGCTCTTTATCGAGCATCCGTCAAAAGTAACGGTCAGAAGATTTGAAGGAGTGCCATCGACACCATTCTCGTCGCTGTCGTTTTTATTCCAAAGTGAAAACAGGGTTTTATTGCCGGGATTACTTTGATATATGTTACAATCAACAAAGCAGTGCTGTCCCGCTCTGAGATCCGCAAGAGTATTATTTGTAACTATATTTGCATTTTCAACGATAATTCCGTACTTTGACGTAGTGCTTGTATCACTTCCTCCGGATGTAAACATAGTTCTTGATGTGTTCGACTCCAATGTGCCGGGACCTATAAACTTGAAGCTTCCCGTCGCGGTCTCGGAATAAGAAAACATATGGACGTCATTTTGCTTATGTATGAGCGTATAACCGTTCAGATATACTGTCTTACCGGACTTAGACAACGATACTGTCTTTGAATTGTTTTTAATTTCAATATCCTTGCAAAGAATTATTTTGTTTTCACCAGTGCTCGATGAGATCAGCTCACAGAGCTTTTCTTCGCTGTTATATTGCGTAACAGTACCGGAAGTACTGATAGTAACGAACAGACAATCTATCGGCACGTTATTCACAAGCCAAAAATCGCAGTTATCCATCGAAACTATCATTTCATCGGGTGAGAGCGGAGCGCCGCCTTTAGTGCCGGACCATCCCGTAGTAAAGAATTCATATCCAACGCCGCCGTTTACATATTCCGTACATTTGTATGTAATTACACCGATCTTTGAAGATGTTTCCTTAAACGTAGCGATATCGGCACCGTTATACGTTTCCGTTATTATTTGACTGTCATCAATATGCCATCTTACCGTTATATTACCGGTATTGAAGGTAAGCAGATTGCCGACTGAGGAAGGGAAATAAGAGCCGGAGATGTATTCAAACCTATATCCCTGAGTATCCACGGTTACCGCATTGGAGACGTTGATCAGACCCGTGGTATCTCTGAGGATCGTTATACCGTATCCGTTCCTGATCGCTGTTTCAATATCTGCATTGCTATAGAGATAGACGTTGTCGGCGATTGCCAAGGGAAGCGATAAGGCTTGATATTGGATCACATCATTCCAAGAGGAGATAGCGGCGTTGTTAGAAAGTATATATTCGAGATCGTCTGTATCATAATCGTTTGAGAAGGCTCTGACGTTAAGATTATCGAGCAGAATCGATGAGTAGAAGTCGGTTGATGCGGATGCGGGAAGCTTAATTTCAAAGTTGTTAACGGCAACACTGTCCGCGCCAACAATTCCGCTCATCATTGTAATAAAGTAGTTATCACAGTAAAGGTATGCCGAGCCTTCGTTTGTGTCTATTATTACAGTAACGTGCTTCCATGATTCTTGAATATCTACGGCAGAAGAATCTGCTATTATATCATTGTCAAGGAATTGAAGTATCGGAACGAAAGATGACGTTCCGTCGGATTTTTTCACGTTAATTCCGAGTATTGCATCATCAATAAATGAATTTTCGGTAAAGACGTCAAAATCAAATGTAACGTACTTGCTTTTCGCTAATTCCAGGCATTCATTCTTCCTTAAATACAGCGTTAACGAGGTGTCGGAATCAGTAGATGACGATGCATTCGGAATAATGCCAAGGTAATAGTGGCCGTCAGATTCATATGACCTAAGAAGATATGCCTCGTTGGCGGAATTTAGCTTATATGATCCGATAGTAACGCATGAAGGGTCAAAATCTGCCTTGAACTTATTATCGATTTCGTTGTTTTCCTTTGAATTCACATACCAATCACTGATAGATAGCCACTCATAATCGGTCCCTATTTCATACCCGCTGACCTCCTCGATAACCACCGCGAGATTTAACGTATCAACATCCTCGCATTTAATTGCGAGCTTTCTGAGGCTATCTCTGCTGCTTTCCGTTCCCGAGCCACCCATAGTGGTAATATCGGTTCTGTGAGTTATATCAAGGACATAAGTATAGCAATCCATAATCTCGAATTTTAAATTTTGATTGTCCGAAACTATGGAAACACGAATCATGTCATCGCCGGATATCATAAAAGCCGTTCTTTTGTCTGCGGATAATACGACGTCATCAACGTATCCCGTCGCCATATTGTAGTGACCGAACCAATATGCGGTCTTAGTTCCGTTAAATACTATCTCATCTTGTATAACGACCGTGCTTCTTGAATCGGTGAAGAGAAGTCCGCGCTTTGCGCTCTCAACATGTTCTCCGTATGAATCCGACATATCGAGCACCGCATATCCTCCATCTTTTGTGCTATAGGTTTGGGTTATATGAGGATTAGCGGTTGTGAGCTGACCGTATGGAAGGGTGTCCTGCTCGCTGGTGATGCTTATTATATTATGTCCCTCAGCACCTACTCTGTAAAGCTTGTAGTTCGAGAAATATCCAATGGACATATTGTAATTATCCGCTCCAAGATCGTGGAACCATATCTTACCGTTGTTATGGTAGATAAACGATCCTGCATCCAACTGACCGTGGGAGCAGTTGTTCTGACCGCCAATTATACCTGCATATACCGCGCCTCTGTCCCATGAGCTTCTGACAGAAAAAGCATCGATGCCTATCATTGCGTATTCCGTGCTCAGCTCCGGCTCGCCCGTGATCGTTGTATCATAGAAGAGAATATCATAGAGTGAGTATGATTTACCTCCGCTTAAATGCTTCTTCCTGACCTTGATAAGATTATCATCACCGTAATAGCCGCCAACGAAGAAGAAGAATGAAGAGTCCTGCTGGCTGACGCTGCCGTCATTGAAGTTCCATGTCTGATAATCAGAGCTTTCGGAGTGTATCGCAAAATAGCATGTAGTATCTATACCCCAAGCGTCCATAAATCCAAAGTCATCACCTGCGGCAGAGAGCAGGGATGCGGTGAGTCGGAAGAACGAGTTAGTACCGTAGGACCAATAACCCGGAGACTCGATATACGAGCCGTCCGGTACGTACTGATCAAGACCGTATTTTGCCAGCGTTCCAAGATTCATGGAGGTCAGCTTGGCGGCATAATCCGAATAAGTAGAAAGCCCAACGTGTATTGACGCGTTACCGATAGATTCTATAGGCGTTACAACATCAGTGTAAACTCCGTTGCTTTTTTTCTGAGTATTAAAGGTCATTCCCGCAGTGGAAACGTCCTCCTCAAGAAGCATAAGCGCTGCCATAATTACGCCGGAGGCGCAAACAGCATTCCAGTTACTTGTCTTTGTGGCGTATCTTGAATTGGCAGTTCCGGGCCAAGGGCATGTTAAATCGTTGCTTTGCACATAACCCGGTATAATAACATGTGTAAACAGAATGGTTGCAAGCTTGGTTTTATCATATACAGAGTCATCATATTTCGATATTTCACCATTTTTGTTAAGCTCGATAAAGGCATCGTATAGCCAGTCGTATGCTATAGCAAAGGGAGCGGCGGTATCAGCACAATTCAGAAAATGATCCGGTCCCCAATGATTCCAATCGCCGAGCGCAAGCATGTAATCGTATGCCGCGCGAGCGTAGTTAAGGTTTCCCGTCATTTGATACGCAAAAGCGAAGTATGGTAACGGTGTCGTCGGGATGCTGACTCTGCCGCCATTGTCATATCCGTTGTTTGAATATTTTGAATAGTTTTCGTTGACGGGGATTTTTTCGGTTTTTAATCCATTGTAGGTTCCGTTGAGCGAACCGTTACAATAATTTGTAAAATAAGTGCTTGCCGATGAAACATATTTCTGTATGTAGTCATATAGAAGCTTGTCTTCGTAGGTGCTTAATTGATCCGAATTACCGCTTGTATATATCGCCTTGAGATCAGCGAAGCGATCCGCGTTAACGAGAAGGTATGGGTGATCGTAATTGTTCGTATTGTTTTTGACAGAGTCTATGAGCTCTGTGGCACTGGGTATATTGAAGACAAATGTCTTCATTATGCTCATTATATCGGTATATGTGACATCTTCAGATAATAAAGAAGCCTCGTTGCCTATTTGAATCAGCCCCATATCGTATGACTTTGCCGAAATACCAAATGCTGAATATACGTTATCAATATGTATATATTCGGCGTCTTCAATGCTTACTATATATTCAGATGGACATTCCGCGTTAACACAAGCTTCGATTGCTTCGACAGGGCAGAATATCTCTCCGTTTATAAGGATGGGCGGATTGGTAAGCTCTGTTTGAGTGCCGTTGATGCTGGCGTTTTCGGCACCGATCTTCATTGTTAAAATCTTGCTGATGTCCGAACATGAAGATATGTTTTTAGGACCTGAATACAGCGCTAAATTATCAATACCGAATATTTGATTTGTAGAATTCGTGCTGCCTAAACGAATGTATCTGATCAATGCCGGGCTACCGAAATCAAAAACCCCTTCAAAATACTCATCTCCAATGTAGCACTTTAAGTCGTACTGAGTAGCGGTAGACGATAATACGCTGAATTCACACCGTATGTGTATCCAGCTATTGGATTCTATATAGATCTTCTTGTCTGTATTTTTGCAAAAATAGAAGTAGTTTTGCGTGCCATCATTACCAACGTTAAGCACATTGTCGATAGCGATCCTGCCACCGTTGGGTGAGAAATTGCCATCACCCGAGTGGACGTCAAAAAATTTTGTCGTTGAGAGCTTGTTTCCAAGGTCGTTGAAATCCATCTCGAATATCATATATCCAAGCATATCAGGACCTATATTATACGTCATGCTTGGGGTAAGCTGCATATAAACGTTCTTGGCTGAATCGTTAAAGTTATAGTACCCGTACTTATTTCCGTTAGTTTCGCTGCGAATCTCAAAACTGGAGTTTTCAGCGCTAACGAGCGTCAGTTCGCCGCCAACATCGTCATCACTGTCGCCGTAAGTATTTCTGTAATGAACGTATGATTTAGCATATTCAACGGCAGTACTTGATACAGACTCGGTTTCGCCCGCAACAGAATATATGGCAAAAATTGAGAGTATCATCGAAAGAACTATTATCAGAGAAGTGAGCTTTGTTCTCATTTGCATGCCTCCGTACATAATTTTACGATTTTATTATAACTCTGAAATCATGCAAAATCAAGCAAAGGGAAAATATTTATAAAAAGTAAAGCGCGGGTGCACAAAGAATGCACCTGCGCTTTGTTCAGTTTAAACAAGAGTCTCAAATTTGTATCCAACACCCCATACGGTCTTCAGTATCCATTTATCCGATACGCCCTCAAGCTTTTCACGCAATCTCTTTACGTGAACGTCTACCGTTCGGGAATCTCCGAGATAATCAAATCCCCATACCTTGTCGAGAAGCTGATCTCTCGTGAAAACTCTGTTGCAGTTTGAAGCGAGGAAGTAGAGAAGCTCAAGCTCCTTAGGCGGTATGTCTATTGCCTTGCCGAGAAGCTTTAGTTCATATTTCTGCAAGCTGATTTCGATATTTTCAAACTTTACCACTTCATCATCATTTGTTTTACTGTGTGCGTTAAATCTTCTAAGTACCGCTTTTATTCTTGCGGAAAGCTCCTTCATGTCAAAGGGCTTCACAATAAAGTCATCTGCACCGAGCTCAAGACCAAGCACTTTATCAAAGACCTCGCCTTTTGCGGTGATCATAATTACTGGCTTAGGAGATATTTCTCTTATCTCGCGACATACCTGCCAGCCATCCTTCTTAGGCATCATTATGTCAAGAAGCACGAGATCCGGATTATAGACCTTAAAGGTAGCAAGACCTTCTACGCCGTCGTTCGCCGTCTTGATCTTATATCCCTCGTTTTCAAAATACAACTTCAACATATCACATATGTTAGGGTCGTCATCTACGATTAAAAGCTTAGTATCCATTGTAACCTCCAAATTATTAACTTTGTTAAAAATATCGAAATCTTAACATTTTCATTATACAACAATATCGTCACGCAGTCAAGAACAATTTATGAACTTTTGAAAAAAGAAATCTGTACATTTTTTTAACATTCGATTAAGTTTGACAAAAATACATCTAAAACTACTTTGGTCCTTTTCACGTCTTTTTTTAAAAAGCTATTGAATAAAGTAATAAAGTGTGGTAAAATGATGTGTGAAATTTAAAGCTAAAGAGGTAATGTAATGAAACTTGGTATTGTCGGTTTACCCAACGTGGGTAAGAGCACGCTTTTTAACGCCCTTACCAATGCAGGCGCTGAGTCTGCTAACTATCCTTTCTGTACGATAGACCCTAATGTAGGCATCGTTCCAGTGCCTGATGCAAGACTCGATGAGCTTGCAAAAATGTATAATCCTGAAAAGTACACCCCCGCAGTAATAGAGTTTGTTGATATTGCGGGACTTGTAAAGGGAGCATCCAAGGGTGAGGGGCTGGGAAACAAGTTCCTTGCTAACATCAGAGAGGTTGATGCCATAGTCCATGTGGTTAGATGCTTTGAAAATAACGACATTATTCATGTAGAAGGTAATATAAATCCTTTGCGTGATGTTGAAACCATAGACATTGAGCTTATACTCTCGGATCTTGAGATCGTAGAAAGAGCAATCGACAGAACTGTCAAGGCTGCTAAGAGCGATAAAAAGCTTCTTGAAAAGCTCGCGGTGCTTGAAAAGGTTAAATCCGCGCTTGAACTTGGAAAGTCAGCGCGCAGCGTAGGACTTGACGAGGAGGAGCAGGCTTGGATCGATGAGTCGAGACTTCTTACACTCAAGCCTATTATTTACGTCGCAAACGTGGCAGAATCTGAGATCTCAGGCGGATATGAGAATAACGATTACTACAAACAGCTTAAGGCTCACGCGCTCGAAGAAGGCAGCGAGATCATAGCGGTAAGCGCACAGATCGAGGCAGAGATCGCTGAGCTTGATGGCGATGATAAGCTCGTATTTCTTGAAGACCTCGGAATTTCCGAGAGCGGTCTTGACAAGCTTATCAGATCCGGATACTCCTTGCTTGGACTTATAAGCTTCCTCACGGCAGGTCCCAAGGAGGTTCGCGCATGGACCATAACGAAGGGAACGAAGGCTCCCGGCGCGGCAGGTAAGATCCACAGTGATTTCGAACGCGGATTTATCCGCGCTGAAGTAGTTGCTTTTGACGATCTTATGCGCGAGGGAAGCAGGGCAAAGGTAAAAGAAAAAGGATTGCTCAGAAGCGAGGGCAAGGAATACGTTATGAACGACGGCGATGTTGTCGAATTCCTTTTCAACGTTTAAGCAACCCCTTATTCGCGTTTAATCAAACAGGCTTAACGGAGTCTTGGTGCAATACACCGTGGCTCCTTTTTCTTTGTAGTACATTTCGGCATCTTCTGTTAGTCTGCCGGAGTCATAATAAATTATTTGTTGCGCCTTTGGCAAACGCATATCAAAGATGTAATAGTTGCTATTTCCAATGGTTCCGATTATCAAATTCTTGGAATTGTGAATTAAAGCTTTGGCAGAAGCTGATAAATCTTCGTATTTACAAGCGCTAAGATAAGTAGCGCGATCGTCGCCACAGACTATCTCATAGACGTTCGTCGGATACTTTCCGTATTCGTAATCTACCTTTTCAAAAAGACGATATTTATACTCGCCGAACTCGACATATTCGAGGATGTCGTAGAATTTGAGCTTAGTTCCATAACCGGATAACAAATCGGAAATTCCCTCGGCTTGCGCGATCTCATCATCCGTACTCGGACGCGGCAGCATGATACGCTCGACCTTTATGCCGTCTATAATAGCGTGCGCAAAATCCATGGTATAATAGGAATAGCTAACAAATACAAGGTCATCTATATACGTCAGATCCTCATCGGTAAAGTAGTCAAGAATGTCCCATGCTTCATCGAGATACGATTTGCCGGAATAAATGGCAGTAGCGTCTCCGTCTGATTTCAAAAGAAGAATATCTCCCGAAGTGTTCGGCGCGTATATTACGTCATCCTCGTAAGCTTTTACAAGCGTGTGAGCCTCGGCAACCGCAAATACAGACAACAACATCAGCATCATCGCAGTGACGCACCTCTTCTTGTTTTTTATCTCGAGTACTAAGAAAGCAAAGAAGAATACCGACAGGATAACTATCAATAGCTTTACAAGAAAGAAGTTCATGGATACGTATATGAATTTTATCGACGAAATAAGTTCTGCGAGCCATAAAATAGCATCTGAAAATATAATGAGTATTTTTCCAAACGGAATCAGTCCGCCAAATAACAGCAGCAGCATTCCTCCGTAAATAAAGAATTGAATTACGAATGAGAAAATTAATGTGGTAAAAACGGAAGCGACAGAAAAGGCATCGAATCTAATTGCAGCCAATGCGAATGTAGCGCAGAATGCAAATATCGATACGTTGCATGCGTTTTTGAAAGCTATCCAAAGCTTCTTTCTTCTTGAGTCATTCTTGTCCGTTTTTTCGGATATTTCCGAGAAAACGATCACGCCGAGCGTAGCAAACGCGCTAAGCCACAGAGAAAGATCGTATACCGAAGCAGGATCCGCGAGGACTATAAGAAACACGGATATAAGCAAAGATGTCACCGTATCTGACTTCTTGGACAGAAGGTAGAGAAGACAAGAGATAATAAGCATCAACCCCGATCTTAGTACCGATGTCATGAATCCCGTTAAAGCCATATAGAAGATTATAAGAACGGTTAATATTGATACACGGAGCTTTTTCCTCACGCCCAACCGTATTAAAACGAAATTCAATGCAATGGAAAGAATAGCGAGATGCATACCGCTCAAAGCCAGAATATGAGAAATACCAAGCCTAGCGAAATTCAATCTCGTATTTCCGCTAAGATCGCTTCTGTCTCCGACTATTAGAGCGGATAGAAATGCACCGGTTTCAAAATTTGTTCTAAGCTTAAGCGTGTTCGATATTTTCAGCTGCAGATCATCAAAAAATAAATCCATGCAGTCGGTGCGGTTCTCGATGATTATAAGATCGTTAACATTGTCAAGTAGGGCGGAATAACCCTTGGAAACATAGTAGCTTCTTCCGTCAAAGCCGTTATCGTAGCTTGAAAAAGCATTAACATCCGCCGTAAATTCTATTATATCGTATTTTCGTATTAATACAGCAGTTTCCTTATCGACGTAAGCAATGAAGGTATGCCTGTCCACAGAACCGTTTATCTTCTCGGTCTTGCATACGACCGCAGTGGTTGAAGAATTGGAATTGTCTATTTCATATACGCGCGCTTTGATGGTAGCGTTGGTATCATATATCTTGATTGGATAGAAGATGCTTGACCAAATAACAGATGCAACGATCGAGATGGCAAACGCAACCAGCGACAGCACAACAATTACATTTCTGCCGCGCTTTAAGGATTCAAATATATAGATCAATCCAATAGTCAGCAGTGCGACAGATGCTATGATCAGCCTGATTTTCCAATCAAAATCTATGAAAAAAGAAAAGCCACCCAGCATAATACAAAGTATTAAAGCAAGTGGTCTTTTCTCTAAAATTTTCATTTTATTCTCTCAAAAAATCAATTTAATTGTTGTGCTTCTTTATGTTTTTTCTGCTTTGGCTTTTTTCTACGCTTCTTCGGGGACTTATATATGAGATCGCATCCTTTGGGAACTACAAAGTTAAAGGCGTTTCGTACAACTTCGAAGTCAATGGTTTTTGCGCCCTTTATCTCACCGTCAATGCAGATCGGTACCGGTTCATCAAACTCCATCTTAAAGTGCGGAATCTGCTTGTAAAGGAATACCTTATTTGCGCGTTTATTTTCGAGATACGTTCCTTTTTTATAGCAAGAAACAAGGCTCAAGAAGGTTGCGCGAGACACTTTATTGATAGCACAAACGTCAAGAAGCCCATCCTCAAGCAGAGCAATCGGAGCGCTTTTAAATCCTCCTCCGCAGAACTTACCGTTACCGATAGCGGTGAGAGTAAATTCCTTTTCCAAAACCAGGCCGTCGTCAAATATGAGCTTCATCTTGGTTCCGAATTTTCTGAAAAGAACGACTACGACACCAAGTATGTAAGATATGCCGGGGGATAAAAATTTGATCTTCTTTATCTTATCAGCCTCTTTAACAACCGCACAGTCAAAGCCGATGTTTATCATATTGGCGCAATAATAATCATTGCATTTGATAAGGTCCAACGAAATGGTTTCGCCGTCAACCTGAGCATCGATGTCCTGGAACATCTTATGGTTGGAGAAGTTCCTGACGAAATCGTTTCCCGAGCCTTTGGGAATGACTCCAAACTCAACATTGGGGTTACAGGGGGCACTATTTACGATTTCATTGATAGATCCGTCGCCGCCGACGCAAATAAAGCGCTGCCGCTCTTGAGAAATTCTAACCATGGAGCGTACGTATTCGGTCGCATCGCCGGGACATGTGGTGTAATATATATGATAATCTAAATGTCTCTTTTTACAAGCTGCTTTTATAACTTCATCCAAGTTCTTTTGACGTCTGCTGCGTCCGGACTTTGGATTAAGAATAAAATGGTAAATCATAAATCCTCCGGTTGTATATATGCCTATGGATCTTGTCCTAAATTGTAGTACGACAGTAGTCTAAGTACTATCACTTAACATTATAGCAACAATTCACTATTTTGTCAAGTTATAAATTAATATGTAGAAAAATACAGAATCTTACTTCTTCACATCCGTTTGGGAACGTATGTAATCGTAATATGCTTTTGCCGCCTGTTCGGTCTTGTTTGAACCAAATTCATAATACTTCTTGCCTATAAGATCCGATGGAAGATAGGTTTGATGTACATATCCGTTTACAAAATCATGCGGATAAACATATCCTTTGAAATCCGGACTTGCAAGATGCTCCGGTACGCTTATGCCCATTCCGGCGGAAATATCCTCGTTGGCTTTATTTAACGCCATATAAGCGGTATTGGATTTAGGGGCAGTTGCGAGAATACACACCGCATTCGCAAGAGGTATAGCGGCCTCCGGAAGTCCAAGCGAACGAGCGCTCTCGGTGCAAGCATAGGTTATGACCGATGCCAGAGGATATGCGCAGCCAACATCCTCATTAGCGATAACAAGGAGTCGTCTGCATGCCGAGAGAAGATCACCGGAAGCAAGAATTCGAGCAAGATAGAATATAGCCGCATCGGGATCAGATCCTCTGATAGACTTCTGCAGGCAGGAAAGCATATCGTAATGAACGTCACAGTCTCGGTCAAAATGTCCAACGGTGGATGGAATAAGAGCATTTATCGAATCGCTGTTTATCTCTTGTCCGCTAATATAGTATGCATTCTCAATTACGCCTATGCTCATTCTTACGTCACCGCCGCAGGTTGCCGCGACATTCCGGAGTATTGAGTCGGAAACGGTTTTGGAATCGTCGAAATCGGCATTAAGAGTATCGACAGCGCGCCTTAGAGTCGGAATACAATCATCCGCTGATAGATTTTTAAACTCAAATACAGACGAACGTGATAAAAGAGCCTTGTAAACATAATAATACGGATTCTCGGTCGTAGAGGTAATAAGAGTTATCTTTCCATTTTCCATAAATTCCAGCAATGATTGCTGCTGCTTTTTGGAGAAAGACTGTATCTCGTCGAGGTAAAGAAGCGTTCCGTTTTCGGAAAACATATTCTCGGAGCTTGAAATAACGTCTTTGATATCCGAGACCGATGCAGTAGTTGCGTTGAGCTTGAAAAGCTGCATATTGGACTCTTTGGCAATTATATTTGCCACGGTAGTTTTTCCCGTACCGGGCGGGCCGAAAAATACCATATTTGAAATCCTGCCTCTTTCGGTAAGACGTCTTAGTATTCCGTTTTCACCAACGAGATGCTTTTGTCCGGCGATCTCGTCAAAGTTTGTAGGACGTAACCTGTCCGCAAGTGGTTTTTGCATATCTCAATCGACCGAAGTCGAGCCTTTCTATGAAATAGTAGATGCGTTATATATAAATGCCGAGATCTCTTCACGAAGAAGGATGTGATGCGCCATTAATAACTCCGGATCGGAGGAAAGTATATCCTTTGCTGCCGAAAAAGCGTTATTTAAAAGCTCGCCGTCGTTGCAGATCGAAGCCATTTTAAACTCAAATCCGCCACTCTGCCTGAGATTATTATCTGTTTTCGAAGCAAAGAAGTCTCCGGGACCGCGAAGCAAAAGATCTTTGTCCGCAATTTCAAATCCATCGCTCGTTGATTTCATGACATTCAGACGTTCTTTTGCAATTTCATATTTTGAGTCCGAAACAAGCACGCAGTATGATTTACGAGCGCCCCTGCCGACGCGACCTCTAAGCTGATGAAGCTGCGATAATCCAAATCTTTCGGCGTTTTCAATTATCATGAGCGACGCGTTGGGAACGTTAACGCCAACCTCGATAACCGTGGTAGATACGAGAACATCTATCGCTCCGCTTGAAAATGCGGTTATTACTTCATCCTTCTCATTTTGCTTCATCTTTCCGTGAAGTGAGGCTATCTTAAGATTTGGAAGGGCATTATGCAGTTCTTCCGTAAATTGCTTCACGTTTTTTAGATTTAGCGAATCGGTAACACCCAGTTCTGTGTCGAGCACGTACTCATTTTTGCAATCATTGTTTTCTTCTATCGCCGGGCATACTACGTAGCACTGTCCTCCCAGCGCGACTTGTTTTGCGATAAAGCAATTCAGTCTTTCGCGGTATTCCTCGTCAACAACAAAGGTATCCACCGGCTGTCTGCCCTTTGGAAGCTCATCGATTTTGGATATATCAAGATCGCCGTACATTGCAAGCGCTAAGGTTCTGGGGATCGGCGTTGCGCTCATTACCAGCATATGAGCCCTTTGTTCTTTTTCTTTGAGGACTGCGCGTTGCGCGACTCCGAATCTGTGCTGTTCATCCGTTACTATTAAACCAAGTCTGGCAAAACTCACCTTATCGGAGAGGAGGGCGTGCGTTCCTACCACTACGTCAATTTCACCGTTTTCAAGCTCGCCGTATATTCTTTTCTTTGCCGAGGCGGTTGTCGAACCCGTTAGTAGCTTCACCTTCATTCCGAGCGCGCCCAGTAATTCTCCAAGGTCCTCGTAATGCTGATGTGCAAGTATCTCGGTAGGGACCATAATTGCCGATTGATACCCCGAACAAAAGGCTATATACATTGCCGCGGCAGCGCATACCGTTTTGCCGGATCCTACATCACCAATCAAAATTCGTGCCATAACAGGGGTTTTTCCGTCAACGCGCTTAATTACAGTATCTCTGTATATGTCATTTATCGCATTTTTTTGCGCGCCGGTAAGCTCATAGGGAAGAGCACTGACAAATTTTTCAAGAGAACAGCTCTTGAAGGTTACGCCATCGCCAAGCTCGCGTCTTTTTGAGGCTATGGAGATTCCGAGTGCAAAATAAAGCATTTCGTCAAACGCGAGTCGACGGCTCGCGCGTGATATGGAATCCCTATCCTTCGGGAAGTGGATATTGCGGATCGCATACGATAAAGTTGATAATCCAAATCTGAGTCTTATGTCTTCGGGGATAGGATCTTCAATAGATGGCAAAAGCTCGTCAACTGCGGTTTTGATATGCTTTTCGAGCATTTTAGATGAAATCCCATCAGTCAGCGAATATATAGGAGTAAAATCATCAAGCTCAATTCCGTCAATAACAGGCTCATACTTTGGAGCGGTAAGGACCAGGCGCCTGGTCTTTGAAAACGCGGTCTTTCCAAAAAATCTAAAGGTAGCTCCAATATGAAAAATGTCCTTTACAAACGGTGAATTGAAAAATACGACCTCGCACGATCCGGATTCATCAAAGGCTTTGAATTTTGAAAGGGTAATGCCTTTTTTTACCAAAACGCTGTGCACTTCGGAAGCGACGGTAAGTATATAAGAATGAGGCATTTCGGTATCATGCATACCTAAGGTCCTTACGTCGCCTCGGTTTTCGTATGCCCTGGGGAAGTAGTATACGAGATCGCGAAGTGTGCGTATACCGAGTTTTTCTAGCTTCTCGGCACGCAGCTTGCCTATTCCGTTAAGTTCAACAACACGTGCAGACAAATTAAGCGCCATATTCTACCTCCTGTATGTTTCTCTATATATTCTACAACAAAACCTCCTCATTTGCAAGTGTATTTCAAATTTATATTGCTTTTTATTATTTTTCTGAAGACAAAATTAAAATAACATAAAAATATTTATTAGGGGTTTACAAAAATAGTTTGATGTGTTATAATGAATGAGTATAAATATGCGTATTTTTTGATGAATTAATGAACTGTGCGTTGAAGTATGGGGTAATTTATCGTTTTACGTTTTAATTTACCTTTGATATTGCTTTTTGTAATTCTGCTATTGACGGCATTATCTTCAGCGGCAGGCTATCACGTAAAATCACGGTAAACTTCAACTAACAGAAAATGATCTGTAAAAACAATGGAGGTCATAGCGTATGTATAACAGAAAAAACAACGTTCCGTTCGCTTCCAGACGCGAGCTTGTAATGAGCATAGCGCTAGCGTGCTTTAACATTACAATATTCGGATTGTTTTGTGAATTTACGCTTATAAACAAGGCGGTCATTGCTGTTTGCGTAGTACTCATATATCTTCTCGAAATAGCCGCTCTTGGAGTATTGAGACAAAAGCAGCAAAACAGTGAGCCTAACGTAAGCATGCACGACGTACTCGAAGAAACGTCGAGCACTGTACTCAAGAACACTCATCAGCCCATCGCAACATTTGACGAGCAGGGAAAGATACTCTGGTGCAACGACTCGATGCTGAAGGTCCTCAAGCTTGAGGAAAATCCGATCGGTATGACTATCGAGGCTGTATTCGGAGCTACTCTGGTTCCCGATAAATTTGGTAAAACCAGCATCACCATAAAAAACAGAATATATAGTGCCGAAAGCTTTATCCTCTCAAATAAAGGGGATCTCATATATATGCTTTCCCTTACTGATATTACCGCGCTTTCCGAGATGGAAAGGAAGTATAACGAGAATAAGGTTTGCATAGCTTACATTGCGATCGATAATATAGAGGACGTACTTCAGTACGTGCATGAAAAGTTTCGCGTTGCCGTTTCCAGAGTTGATGAAAAGCTCAAAAACTGGGCCGACTCTCTTGGCGCGACTATCAAGTCGTATGACAACGACAAATACATTATGTTCTTTGATTCGGTTTCTCTTGATAAGTGTCTTGAAAACAGATTTGCCATCCTTGATGAAATCAGAGAAACGCGAGTTGGCGACGGCGTGTCAATCACGATATCTATGGGCGTCTCGCGTATGGACGGATCGCTCCGTGACAGAGAGCTTGCTGCCAGAGACGCGATAGATCTAGCGCTTCAGCGAGGAGGCGACCAGGTCGTTTATATCAACAACGGCGTTACCGAGTATTACGGCGGACGTACAAAGTCTATCTATAAGCGCTCCAATGTTCGTTCCAGAACGTTTACGAATCAGCTGACATCTCTTATGGTGAGAGCTGATAACGTTCTTATCATGGGACACCGATACGGCGACTTTGACTCGTTTGGCGCTGCAATCGGAGTTGCCCGAATTGCTATGACATGCGGAGTTAAAGCAAACATTGCAGTGGAATTGCGTGATAAAAATCTCGAGCCTTGTATAAAAATGATGCAGAATACCGAGGCGTATTCGCAGATGTTCGTTGATAACGCCGACGGCTTGGATCTGATAGGACGCGATACGCTCCTGGTTCTCGTTGACCACAACGATCCCGCTAGATCGCAATTCGCTGACATTGCATCAAAGGTCAGCAGTATAGTTGTTATAGACCATCATAGAAAGGTCGATACCTTCCACGAGTCGGTCAAGCTTTATTATGTGGAGCCCTCCGCCTCATCGGCGTGCGAGCTTGTAACGGAGATGCTCGAGAGTGCTATCAGCTCTCAGAATCTTCTTAAGGAGGAAGCGGATATGATGCTCGCCGGACTCCTCCTTGATACTAAGCAGTTTACACGCAATACCGGCACGAGAACGTTTGGCGCGGCACAGTATTTGCGCGGGGCAGGCGCCAATCCCACCGATGTCTACGCGCTTTTCAAAACAGCCCCTGATGATTTGAGAAAAGAGTCGCGATTCCACACGGCGATCAACATATACCGCTCCAATATCGCTATTGCTTCATGCGAGGGCGAAACGGATGACACTTACAGGATCATTGCCTCCAAGGCTGCTGATAAAATGCTTACCCTGAGAGGTATAGACGCCGCGTTTACTCTCGTAAAGATAGGCGATCAAATTCATATTTCGGGAAGATCGTCGGGAACGATCAACGTGCAGTTAATTCTCGAAAAACTACACGGCGGCGGTCACTTTGACGTTGCCGGTGCACAAGTCGTCAACGAGTCGGTAATGAACGTACTCGAGACTCTCAAATTAAGTATAGATGAGTACTTCAACTCAGAAGTCAAGTAAGGAGAAAATATGAAGGTAATTTTACTTTGTGACGTAAAGGGTCAAGGAAAAAAGGATCAGATCATAAACGTTTCTGACGGCTACGCACGCAATTTCCTTTTCCCTCAGAAGAAAGCTATTCCCGCCGATGCGAAGGCTACCAGCGACCTCAAGAGCCGCGAGGAATCCAAGCAATTTAAGATCAACGAGGACAGAAAAGCGGCTCAGGCGCTTGCGGATAAAATAAACAACGTTGAGATCAGCATTACCATGGGACACGGTCACGACGGAAGGTTGTACGGCTCGGTAACCGCTAAGGATATTGCGGAAGAACTTAAGAAAATCATAAATAACGACGTTGACAAACGAAAAATACTTCTTAAGGAGTCCATAAAAGCATACGGTAAGTATTCTGTTGAAATAAAGGTACATCCCGAAGTAACCGCTAAATTCGTAGTTCACGTACACGACTGATCAAACAAAAGTAGGAAGAAAAAATGGACGAAAGCAATGTACTAATAAAGCAAATGCCAATGTCTGTTGAGGCAGAGCAAGCGGTACTCGGGGCAATAATTATCAAACCGGAATCCTTCGATCATATCGGCGGCATGCTTACGGCTAATGATTTTTATCTCGAGGACCACAAAAGAATCTACTCCACGCTCTTGCAGATGTATGGCGAAAGCAAAATTATAGATACTGTTACACTCGTCAACTCAATTTCCGACCAAAACGGCAAGGATAAAGAGAGCACGATACAGTATATTACCTTGCTTGCGGAATCCGTGCCATCTGTGGCTAACGTAAAGGACTATGCAAGAATCGTCAAGGATAAATCTATTTTAAGAAGCCTTATAGGCGCTTGTGACGACATTAACAGAGATGCATACGAAGAGAGCTCCCCTGTAAGAGTAGTGCTTGACAGTGCTCAGCAGAAAATATTTGATATTTCCAACGGCAACGATACAAAGGAATTCAGACATATCCGCGATATACTCCACAACGTATATCAGGATCTTGAGACTCTCCAGGATACCAAGGGCGCAGTCACCGGATCCAAGACAGGATTTTCCGCACTCGATAAAATGCTAGTGCAGATGGGTAAGGGAGATCTTGTAATCGTTGGAGCAAGACCTGGTATGGGT
The DNA here is from genome assembly GCA_964460165.1 of uncultured Ruminococcus sp. GTDB lineage: Bacteria > Bacillota > Clostridia > Oscillospirales > CAG-272 > UBA1740. Next base: position 60,875 of record CAYWPS010000002.1, read on the forward strand.
AAAACGTCATTTGCTATGAATATCGCAACCAACGTTGCGAAAAACAGCAGAAAAGCAGTATGCATTTTCTCGCTTGAGATGTCAGGAGAGCAGCTCGTTACACGTATTCTTTCAAGCGAAGCCCTCGTTGACTCATACAGCTTACGCTCGGGGCAGCTGAAGAATGAGGATTGGAACAATATTGCAAGTGTCGTTCAAAGTCTTTCAGGATGCGATATATACATCGACGATACGTCCGCAATTACCACAACCGAGATGAAATCGAAGCTCAGAAGAATTAAGAATCTCGGTCTCGTAGTAGTGGACTACATCGGTCTTATGCAATCTACCGCCAATACCGATAACAGAGCTCAACAGGTTGGAGAAATATCAAGAAATCTTAAGATCATGGCAAAGGATCTTGGAATACCGATCATTTGTTGTGCCCAGCTGAACCGTGGAACCGAATCAAGACCGGGCGTAGGAAAAAAGCCTACTCTCGCGGACCTTCGTGATTCGGGCTCTATCGAGCAGGACGCGGATATCGTTCTTTTCCTTTACCGCGACGAGTATTATAAGGATATAAGCGGTAATAAGGATAGCAAGGATACAGAGGGGGTTGCTCCCATCGAGGATACCGCAAATACCGCCGAGGTAATTATCGCAAAGAACAGGCATGGCTCTGTCGGTAACGTGCGTATGGGCTGGATCGGTCAGTTCACGAAATTCAGGACGCTTGAAGATGTTCAAACTCAGTAATAAGATCGTAGATATGTTCGCCTCTAAATCCGGAGGCGAGCTATACGACAGAATTCTCGCCACAATTGAGAAGGGGAGAATGGAACCGTTTATGGACGCCGGTCTGCTGGTAGGCTTTTCCGGAGGCGCGGATTCCGTTTTCCTGATGTGTTTTTTAACAGAATACAAAAGGCGAAAAAATAAGTCGTTTCCAATGCTTGCGGTTCATGTGAATCACGGCATACGAGGAGAAGAGGCGGATCGAGACGAACGGTTTTCGCGCTGTTTTTCCAATGCTCTGGGAATTATGTTTGAATCGAGAAATATTGATGTTCCCGCTATCAAAAAAGAGACCGGGCTGGGCATTGAAGAAACAGCCAGGAACGCCAGATATTCGGTTTTTAACGGAATAATTGATGGCAGAAATGACATTTCTTCAATAGCCGTAGCACACAATGCGACCGACAATGCTGAAACAGTAATTATGAACATACTTCGTGGAAGCGGCTTGTCGGGAGTCTGCGGAATTAAGCCTACGAGGCAAAATATCATAAGACCCCTGATCTCGATATCAAAAAGCGAAATCCTCTCAGCACTTCAAGCAAGCGATATTCCTTATGTTACGGACAGCACGAATCTATCGTCGGATTATACTCGCAATTACGTACGTAACGAGATCCTTCCGCTACTATCACGTCTTTCGGATAATCCTGAATTATCCTTCACCAAGCTGACCGATAACCTACGGAGCGACCTTGAATATCTAACAATGACGGCAGATTTATTTATCGCAAATGAATGCTCGGATAAGATACTTTCGTCTAAGCTCAGAGAATTACATCCCTCTATTCAGGCAAAGGTCATTTCATCACTTGTACATTCAAGCACGGGCGAGTATCCGGAGGAAAAGCACATTTCTGCGCTTCATGAGCTTTTAAAAACGGACAATTTTAAATATTCTTTACCGGGTGAAATGAATTTCATCTGTCAGAGAGGAATATGCACCTTTTCACCTAAAAAATGCGAAAATAAGATTGCAAAACAAATATTTTCATTAACAAAGGGTGAAAATAAAATAAGCGGCACCAATCTTACCGTTTACATTGGGGATATTGATAAATCTTCTTTAAATGTTTACAAATTTTCAATACAAGCAAATCTGTCATCTGCTATAATAGATGATGGTTTAGTGCTGCGCTTTAGATCCGAAGGCGATTCATACAGGTACGCGGGAATGACACATAAACTCAAAAAAGTGTTTAATGACAGAAGCATCCCTGCATCTGAAAGAGCCTTGATCCCGATACTTTGCGACTCACAAGGCATCGTGCTAGTTCCCGGAATGTTGGAAAGAGATGGCGCAAAAAGCGATATTACAACAAATAACCTTCCCATCACGTTTGCATACGGTTTTCCGACGGACGGCGAAACGGAAGTATTTTCAGCTCTCTTGCGCATGTAAGAGACAATTTCAATCAAGAAAGGCAACAGTTTACTAATGAAAGTAAATTTTAAAAGCTTATTACTGCTGGTCCTCGTAATAATTGCGGTAATTACAGCTGTATCGTTGTTCAACGAGGCTAAGGCTGACAAAACGGATTTCACGTACGGTGACCTTGTACAGCTCTTTGAGGAAGACATGGTAACCAGTTGCGTCATCGACGGCGAATCGGTAGTTACAGTTAAAACCTTTGAGGTAGAAACGGATAATAACGGCTTACTTCAAAAGGACAGCGAAGGTAAATTCATATATAAGCTAAATAATGAAGGAAAGCTTATTGAAAAGGAATACACCTATGAGCTCAACTATATGTTCCAGGTCGAGAATATTCATGAGTTGGCTTCGCAAAGCGAAAACATAGAATATTATAATTATCTTAGGGCAGAAGAAACTCCATGGTATATGACTTATCTTCCGTTTATAATTCTTGGAGTACTGTTTATAGTTCTTTGGATATTCGTTATGAAGAGCGCCGGCAGCTCAGCAGGCGGAAAGATGGGTTCATTCGCAAAATCTCGAGCAAAGGTCACAGTAGGCGATAAGGACGCTGTGAAGTTTGCCGACGTCGCAGGCGCGGAGGAAGAAAAAGCTGAGCTGGAGGAAGTCGTTGAATTTCTTAAAAATCCGGCAAAATTCGTTAAGCTCGGCGCGCGAATTCCCAGAGGCGTTCTTCTCGTGGGACCTCCCGGTACAGGTAAAACGCTTCTTGCCAAAGCAGTCGCCGGCGAAGCAGGCGTTCCTTTCTTTTCGATATCCGGCTCGGACTTTGTGGAAATGTACGTTGGCGTTGGTGCGTCGAGAGTCAGAGACCTGTTCGACAGCGCAAGAAAGACTCCCGCAAGTATAATCTTTATTGACGAAATAGATGCCGTGGGTCGTCATAGGGGCGCAGGTCTTGGCGGCGGTCACGACGAGAGAGAGCAAACGCTCAACCAGCTTCTTGTTGAAATGGACGGCTTTGGTACTAACTCGGGCGTTATCGTTATGGCGGCTACAAACCGTCCTGATATTCTTGATCCCGCATTGCTCCGTCCCGGAAGATTCGACAGACGTGTAACGGTTAATTATCCCGATATGAACGGCAGAGAAGCAATACTCAAGGTTCATTGCAGAAATAAGCCGCTTGAGGAAACGGTAGATCTCCACAAGATAGCGCAAACAACTATCGGATTTACCGGCGCGGATCTCGCCAATCTTATGAATGAGGCTGCGCTTCTTGCCGCTAAAAAGGATAAAGCGCTTATAGGCATGCAGGAAATCGAGGACTCTTATATGAAGATGCTTCTCGGTCCTCAGAAAAAGACCAAGGTAAGAACAGACAAGGATAACAAGCTTTGCGCATATCACGAGGCGGGTCACGCAGTCGCTTCCTACTATTGCGCGCACACCGATCCCGTCAAGCACATTACAATAATCCCCGCGGGTGGCGCGGGCGGTGTAACGCTCAGTGTTCCTACCGAGGATAAGATGACGAGCTCGAGAAATGAAATGCTAGATGATATAATCATGGGACTCGGCGGTCGTGTAGCCGAAGCAATAATTCTCGACGACATCTCCACCGGCGCTTCCAGCGATATTCAGCACGCGACTCGCATAGCGAGAAATATGGTTACACGGTATGGTATGAGCGATGTACTCGGTCCCGTGCTGTACGGTAACGAGCATTCATCTGATGAAGTGTTCCTCGGAAGAGATTTCTCATCCGGACAAAATTATTCAGATAAGACCGCGGCAACGATCGACGACGAAATTCGCGCTATTATCATGTCTGCATATGAGAAGTGCAAGGCTATACTCGAGGAGCACATCGATAAGCTCCACTTTGTCGCAAACTTCCTTCTCAAAAACGAATTTATGGACGAAGATCAGTTCATAGCTTGTATGGAAATAGATAACCCGACCATCGAGGAAATTGAACAGATTGCTGAGGAACGAAAGCGTGTAAGCGAAGAAGAGAATAAGACGGCACACAAGAAAAACGCGAGAAATGAGGAGCTTGAAAGAGAAAGAGCTCAGCTCGCCGAAGAAGCTCTCAGGGCAAATATGATCGAGGGTAAGCCTGCTGATAATGATTTCGATCTTTTTACAGCGAACGGACCTATCGATCCTGATAGCGATGACGAAAACAAATAAAAACAAAGCCATCTCGGTTAATGATCGAGATGGCTTTTAATATTAGAATAGTGAAAATTAGATAGCGTGAATACCGTTCTCGGCATCAGCATTTGCATCGAGCTTATACTTCTGCTGCTTTCTCCAGTTAAAGAACTTGATAGCAACCTGCTCAAAGAGAGCGAGGGAAAGAAGATCCTCCGGCTGTTCCTCGTAGGGAGCAACTCTTGCTCTCAAGGAGTCAATCTCGGGAGCAATCTTGTCAGCGGGTCTGTAGTCGATGATAGACTCGTCTCCGATTATCTTCTTTTTGAAGCTTTCGCTTATAGGAGCAGGAGTTTTGCCGTACTCGCCGCGAACAAGCGCCTTAAACTCCTTAGTAACTCTTGCGTATCTTCCTTCATCTGCAAAGATTACATTGTTAACTGCCTGAGTACCAACGATCTGCGATGAGGGAGTAACAAGGGGCGGGAATCCCGCATCCTCACGAACTCTTGCAACCTCTTCAAGAACCTCATCAAGCTTATCGGATTTACCTGCCATTTTAAGCTGGGAAATAAGGTTGGAGAGCATACCGCCGGGAACCTGATAACGAAGGGCATTAACGTCAACCTTTAGCACCTTGGGGTCAATAAGACCATTCGCAATATACTTCTCTCTGATGGTATTGAAGTGCTTAGCAACAACATCAAGCTTCTCAAGACTGAGACCTGTATCGTAGGGAGTTCCCTGAAGCGTAGCAACCAAAGACTCGGTGGGAGTATGAGAAGTACCCATAGCGAGAGGTGAAATAGAAGTATCAACACCGTCGACACCAGCCTCAATAGCCTTAAGGAGCGTCATTGAACCAAGACCCGCGGTATAATGTGTATGAAGCTGCACGGGGATCTTGACGTTGTTCTTGATAGTCTTAACAAGCTGGAATGCCTCGTAAGGCTTGAGAAGACCGGACATATCCTTGATACAGATCGAGTGAGCTCCCATCTCCTCAAGCTGCTTTGCGTAAGCCGCAAAGCCCTCGTTGGTGTGGAAGGGAGAGGTCGTATAGGAGATTGCCGCCTGAACGTGTCCGCCCTCGCGTATAGTAGCTCTTATAGCGGTTTCAAGGTTTCTTGCGTCATTAAGAGCATCGAATATACGAATGATATCAATACCGTTGGCGATGGATTTTTGTACAAAGTACTCAACTACATCATCTGCGTAATGACGATAGCCGAGAATATTCTGACCTCTGAAGAGCATCTGAAGCTTAGTATTCTTAACGTGATCTCTTATGGTTCTGAGTCTTACCCAAGGATCTTCATTAAGGAATCTGAGGCAAGAATCAAATGTAGCGCCGCCCCAAGCCTCAAGGGAATAATAGCCAACCTTATCCATATCGTCAAGGATAGGGAGCATTTCTTCGGTAGTCATTCTGGTAGCAGCCAGGGACTGATGAGAGTCACGGAGGACTGTTTCTGTTATTAAAACCTTAGACATTTTTTAATCCTTTCCAATTAAATTTTAGCGAAGGAAGCTGAGGAATACGCCGGCCGCAACCGCCGATCCGATAACACCTGCCACGTTG
>CAYWPS010000003.1:0-63060 GCA_964460165.1 uncultured Ruminococcus sp.
ATCAAGGTCATTTTCTATTCGCGTTTCCCTCCCTCAACGTATTTTTATACGTCTCTCGGTCGGGAGAACCCGAATTTTCGCTCTAAATCCCCCCATCCCCTGCGCAAAAGAGGCTAGCTCAAGTTTTTCGAACTTGAGCTAGCCTCTTTTGTTATGTAATTTAAACACAACTTTCATATATTATTATAAGCTTATTCAACAAGCGTTTTGTACAGCTCCGATTTAGATATTCCTCTGTCCTTTGCGGCAGCCTTTATTGCGTCCATCCTCTTCATTCCGAGCTTTTCGTAGTGATCTACGTGATCCTCGGGCGAAAGCAAGAGCAGGGGATTATCCTCGCTCTTTTTACCGTCGCCTCCGTCTACAACGAGTACGTATTCGCCTCTCGGCTCTCGCTCCTTATAGATCCTGACGGCATTGCCGAGCGTGGTTCTCTCGGTTTCCTCATTAAGCTTCGTGAGCTCACGGCACAGGGCTATCCTTCTCTCTGCTCCAAAGGCGTCTAGCATGTCGTCGAGCGCAGCGCGCAGCTTGTGGGGCGCTTCGTAGAAGATCATGGTCCTTTCTTCGCTTACGAGCGCATCAAGCCTTTTTTTGCGCTCACCCCTCTGAGCAGGGAGAAATCCCTCAAAAGCGAATCTTGCCGTAGGAAGTCCGGACAGCGCAAGCGCGCTCACCGAAGCCGATGCCCCGGGCACCACCTTCACCGTGACGCCCGCATCGGAGCAGAGCCTTACGAGGTCTTCTCCCGGGTCGCTTATAGCGGGCATGCCGGCGTCGGTGATGATAGCGCAGGACTCGCCGCCAAGAAGCCTTCTGACGATCCTCTCGCCGCTTTCTCTTTTGTTATGCTCGTAGTAGCTTACCAGCTCCGCGTGTATGCCGAAGCAGGAGAGCAGCTTCATGGAATTCCTTGTATCCTCCGCGGCTATGAAGTCCACCTCGGAGAGAACCTTTTTTGCTCTCTCGGTCATATCCGCGAGATTTCCTATCGGCGTTCCTACGAGATACAGAGTGGATCCTTCCACCTTGTTCTTTTCACTGCGTTCCATTTTTATACCTTGTACTCCTTAGGGAATGATCCCTCGTCCATTATGAAAGCCATATCCTCGGAGTATTCCTTGTTGTCTGTATTTTTGTATATAAGCAGCGGCTTTGTAAACTTAAGTCCGCATTTTCCGCCTTTTTTCGCCTCTACGAGCACCATTGACGGCTCGCTTTTTTCATTTGCGTGCACGAGCGTCATTCTCTTTGGCTCAAGTCCCGATGACCTCATGGCATCGATGAGGTCGATGAGTCTGTCCGGCCGATACACCGCCGCGAAAGAACCGCCGTATTTAAGAGATCTTGCCGCAGATTTACAGAAATCGTATATAGTTCCCGCGACCTCGTGTCTGGCAATATTCTTCTTACCGTCCGCATTGCTTCTGCCGCTTGCCGCCTTCATATAAGGCGGGTTTGAGAAGACTATTTCGCACTCCCTCTCGGGACGGTGCTCCCTTACGTCCGCACATATAGCGCAAAGTCTGTCGGCAAAGCCGTTGTGCTCCGCGTTTCTCTTTATAAGCTCTGCGTATTCCTCTTGTATCTCAATGCAGTCTATCCTGCCTATCTTCTTCCTTGCCAGCAGGAGCATAGAGATTATACCCGTACCGCCGCCAAGCTCGGCGCCGCTATTGTATTTACCGTTTATATAGCCCGCAAGCAAGAGGGCGTCGGTACCGAAGGTCAGTCCTTCGGTGTTCTGTATAAGCTCGATATCGTCGTTGACGTAGTCGAGCCTTTCGTTTTTCTTAAGCTCCATAAGCTCTCCGAATCAAAATCAAAAGTTTTAAGGAAAAAGGGGCGTTGCGAAAGCAACAGCCCCTTGGGAGTATGTACTCCGAATTATTCCTCAACGGGAGCGCCAACAGGGCATACGTCTGCGCAGTTACCGCAGGAGATGCACTCATCAGCATTGATTTCGAACTTGCCATCACCCTCAGAAATGCAGGAAGTGGGGCAACCGTCTGCGCATGCACCGCAAGAGATGCACTCGTCAGTAATCTTGAAAGCCATTGTAAATTCCTCCGTAAAAAACTTTTGGCAGGGAAATCTATCCCATACATCTATTTTATCATAACTTCTCGAAAAATCAAGAGTCTTTTAGAAAAAAGTTAAAATAATGTTTAATCGGTGGGGATATCGTCGTCCAGGGGCTCGTCGCTATGTGAGCTTCTCTGACCGTGCTTGAGCACCTTTACCTCTTTGCATTTAAAGAGCTTTACAGACTCCTTGTCGTTGTTTTCAAACTTAACCTTTATTTCCGCAGCGAGCGGCTTGGTCTCTATGACAGTGCCTTCACCGTCGGGTGTCTTTACTATCGAGCCGACCGAGGGGGTATTTCTAATAGCTTCCTCGTAGGTCTCGTGCTCGTATCTGAGACAGCACAGAAGTCTTCCGCACGCGCCGGAAACCTTGGAGGAGTTGAGCGAGAAGTTCTGCTCCTTCGCCATCTTGATGGAGACCTGCACGAAATCGGTGAGAAATCCGGCGCAGCAGTATTTTCTGCCGCATACGGCAAGACCGCCCATCATCTTTGCCTCGTCTCGTATTCCTATCTGACGGAGCTCGATCCTCGTGTGGAAGGTGGAGGCGAGATCCTTTACGAGCTCTCTGAAGTCAACGCGCGATTCAGCGGTGAAGTAGAATATGAGCTTGGAGTTATCAAAGGTATATTCGGTAGCCACGAGGCTCATGTCGAGCTTGTGGTTGGCTATCTTCTTTTTGCATAGGAGAGCGGCGTCGAGCTCGAGCTCGTGGTTTCTCGCGTCTCTCTCAATATCCTCCTTGGTAGCAAGCCTTGTAATGCTCTTAAGAGGAGGGACTATCTCGCTTGAGGGCACGCTTTTGTTAGGCACCTTGACGGTACCCATCTCAATGCCTCTGGAGGTCTCGACTATTACCTTATCGCCGAGAGAGAGCTTTATTCCCTTGGGAGCGAAATAGTAGATCTTGCCTGCCTCGCGGAAATTGATTCCCACGACCTCGACCGTCTCGGGCGGGACCTGGGCGGCGGGAGCTGTGCTTGCGCTTTCGCTTTTTTTGTTATAATTCTTGTCTGCCATTTTTGTATATCCGTTCTGATTTTGATTTTATTTTACGCCATCTTGATCCTCGACGCCATATTCGCCGCGGCAAGTGTAACGTTAGCGTTCTTTTCACACTCGCGGTAGGTGTGCACGACTATGTCGTATATTTTTATCAGCCTTGCGATCGGTACGTCGCGGCAGGCGTCCTTTGCGGCGCCGCAGTCAGTGAAAAATACGGGAGCGAAGCCGTCGGATCTCTTAGCCGATATAAGATCGCCGAGCGCGGAGATCAGCACCTCGAGCGATGCGGCAAACTCAACTCTCTTTTGCGGTAATGAGGTGATCGCGGAGCAGAGCTCCGTGTACGGAGTCCGTTTTCCCAGAGCCTTAACGACCGCGAGTATCTCTGATCTGGTTTCCTCGTTTTCCTCGCGCGCCTTGGGATTCAGAAGCTCCGTTGCTTTTCCTATCCGCCCGTCCGCGCTTACGAGCAGGGATCTGTACGCCTCCGCATCCCTGAAGGCGAGGCTTCGCGCCTCAGCGCTTATCCGCTCAAGATGCGTTGCGAGCTCATCAGCCGTAAATCGCGACATCGCTACGTACTGGGTTCTGCTTTTTATGGTGGTAAGTATTGAGTCGGTTCCCGACGCCAAGAGAATGATGACTACGTTTTTGGGAGGCTCCTCAAGTATTATCAGGAGGGCGTTCTGCGCCTCTGGCGTCATTTTTTCCGCCTCGTCGATGATGTAGACCTTGTGCGCGGATTCGGTTGCCGAGAGGTACATATCCGCTCGGAAGTCCTTGATCTGATTTACGCCGATGGTCGCCTTGCCGTCCGTACGCTTAAGTATCTTTACGTCCGTGAAAGAGCCGTCGTGTATCCTTCTGCATGAGTTGCATCTTCCGCAGGGAAGCGGGCGCGTTGCGTCCGACACGCACTCGCAGTTTAAGGCGGAGGCTATCTCGGTCGCAAATGTCATCTTTCCCGAGCCCCGCGGTCCGTCTATCAGGAGCGCGTGCGGAAGGCGTCCCTCGGCTATCGCTGAGGCTATTCTGTTCTTATGAAAGTCGTTGCCGAAAATAGTCGGAAAATACGTTCTCACGTCTGCCTCCGCGGTGATTAGTCGAGAAGTGCAAGGCAGGTATTCGTCCCGTATACGAGCCTATAAGCTCTTTGTTGCAATTCTTCGCCATCTAATACTTTAACATATTTTCATTTGAAAGTCAATAAAATTATTATTTCTTGCGATAAAGTTTTGAGAAAAACTTGTATTTTCGGGAAAAGTGTGTTAAAATAGTAAACTGAAATAATATGCGCGGGCTCATTCGCCCTCGCACAGGAGGAAACTATGGAAAAATTCTATTTAACCACCGCGATAGCGTACGCGTCGAGAAAGCCGCATTTCGGCAACACCTACGAGATCATTATGACGGATGCTTTTGCCCGCTTCCAGAGAAGAATGGGTAAGGACGTCTTTATGTGCACCGGCACCGACGAGCATGGACAGAAGATCGAGAATCTCGCTATCGAGGCAGGTATTACCCCCAAGGCATACGTTGATAAGATCGCCGCGGAGATAAAGGGGATCTGGGACCTTATGGGTGTTGAGTACGATCACTTCATCCGTACCACGGACGACTATCATGAGAAGGTAGTTGCTAAGATATTCAAAAAATTCTATGATCAGGGCGATATATATAAGAGCTATTATGAGGGCTGGTACTGCACTCCCTGCGAGTCCTTCTTTACCGCTACTCAGGTAGTCGACGGCAAGTGCCCCGACTGCGGACGCGAGGTCGCTCAGGCGAAGGAGGAGGCGTACTTCTTCAAGATGTCCAAGTACGCAGACCGCCTTATCAAGCACATAGAGGATAACCCCGAGTTTATCGAGCCCGAGAGCCGCAAGAAGGAGATGGTCAACAACTTTCTTAAGGCGGGTCTTCAGGACCTTTGCGTATCCCGTACCTCCTTCAAGTGGGGTATTCCCGTTGACTTTGATCCGAAGCACGTCGTTTACGTATGGCTTGACGCGCTTACCAACTATATCACCGCGCTCGGCTACGACCCCGATAAGTCCTATGAGGAGCAGAGTGAGAAGTTCAGAAGGTATTGGCCGGCTGACGTTCACATCATAGGCAAGGACATACTTCGCTTCCATACTATCTATTGGCCCATCTTCCTTATGGCGCTCGAGCTGCCCCTTCCCAAGAAGGTGTTTGGCCATCCTTGGTTCAACTTCGGCAACGACAAGATGTCCAAGTCCAAGGGCAACGTGGTATACGCTGACGAGCTTGCCGAGACCTTCGGCGTTGACGCGGTACGCTACTACGCTCTTTCCGAGATGCCCTACGGCTCCGACGGCTCTATAACCTACGAGGCTGTTATCACGAGGTACAACAACGACCTTGCCAACAACCTCGGTAACCTTGTAAGCCGTACTCACGCTATGACCAAGAAATACTTTGACGGCGTAGTTCCCGCGCCCGACGTACGAGAGCCCATCGACGACGAGCTTTATGCTGCGGTAAGAGAGGGAATAGACGGTTCCGTAAGACTTATGGATTCCTATCACGTCGCGGATTCTCTCGAGGCTATCTTCTCGATGCTCCGCCGCGCGAACAAATATATCGACGAGACTATGCCTTGGGTGCTTGCCAAGAGCGAGGAGACAAAGGGACGTCTTGCAACGGTAATATACAATCTTCTTGAGGTTATCCGTACCGCCGCGGTCCTTCTCGTTCCCTATATCCCATCTACCGCGCAGGCTATCTTCGGTCAGCTCGGCACTGACGAGACCGAGTATGAGAGCATCGCCTCCTTTGGAGCTCTTGAGTCCGGAAAGCCTCTGGGCGAGGCGTTCACTCTCTTCGCCAGAATCGACGAAAAGAAGTTCCTCGCTGATATGGAGGAGAAGATCAGACTTGCCCAAGAGGCTTCAAAGCCCGTAGAGGAGCCCGAGCACGAGGCAGAGATCGGCATCGACGCGTTCTCAGCCGTTGAGCTTCGCGTGGCAGAGATACTTGAGTGCGAGCCTGTTCCTAAGGCAAAGAAGCTTCTCAAGCTTCAGGTTGACCTCGGATACGAGAAGCGGCAGGTCGTTTCCGGCATCGCGAAGTTCTATCAGCCCGCTGACCTTATCGGCAAGAAGGTTTGTCTCGTTACCAACCTCAAGCCCTGCAAGCTTTGCGGCGTTGACAGCTACGGCATGATACTTGCCTCGGGCGACGAGGACGTGAAGGTGGTATTCCTTGATCCCGCCGCAAAGAACGGAGACAGAATACACTGATGAGATACTTCGATTCACACGCTCATTACTACGATGAGAGATTTGAGTCGGAAATAAACGGGAGCGTCGATGATCTTATCGGCGCTCTTCTTAAAGACTCTGTCTCGTATATCGTCAATATAGGCACCTCGCCCGAGACATCGCGTCTAGCGATAGAGCAGGCGCGGCGCCACGAAAATATGTACACCGCCATAGGCATCCATCCATCCGACACGCGCTTTCTCTCGGATATCGACGCCGAGCTTGAGGAGATCGAGGCTCTTATCCTCGACCCGAAAAGCAAGTGCGTTTGTATCGGTGAGATAGGGCTTGACTACCACTACGACGGCACCGATAAGGAAAAACAGACGGAATATTTCGAAAGGCAGATGCTCCTTGCCGAAAAGCTCGGTCTGCCCGTATCCATACACGACAGAGAGGCTCACGCGGACACTCTCGAGGTGATAAAGCGGCATCCTGGCGTAAAGGGGATCCTTCACAGCTTTTCAGGCTCCCGCGAGATGGCAGAGGAGCTTGTTAAGCTCGGCTATTACATCTCATTTTCCGGCACTCTCACATTCACAAATGCGAGAAAGCCGCGCGAGGTCGCGGCTATTCTGCCCAAGGATAAGGTGCTGATTGAGACCGATTGCCCATATCTTGCGCCTCATCCGCACCGCGGTAAGATCAATCACTCGGGTTATCTCTCATATACCAACGCGATCCTTGCGAGTGTATGGGGAGTCAGCGAGGAGGAGTGCGCCCGCATCACCGGGGAGAACGCGAGGAGGATATTCGGTATATGAAAAAGGAAATGACAGTCACCTATATCGTTGACGGCGCTCTTTATATAAACGTTACCAACAGATGTACCAATAATTGTGAGTTCTGTATCAGAAAGAACGGTGACGGAGCGTACGGCTCCGACTCTCTCTGGCTTGTTCGCGAGCCTACCGAGCAGGAGATACTTGAGTCCGTCTTTTCGCACGATCTTTCCGGCTTTTCCGAGGTCGTTTTCTGCGGATACGGAGAGCCGTCGATCAGACTCGACGTAATAAGAAACGTAGCTCTAAAAATAAAAGAGAAGTGTCCTGTCACGGTGCGTATCAACACCAACGGACACTCCTCGCTGTATCACGGCTTCGACACGGCGCCGCTTTATGAGGAAGCGTTCGACTGTGTTTCCGTGAGTCTCAACACTCCCTCTCTCGATAGGTATAACGAAATATGCCATCCCGTGCTTGACGGAGCGTACGGCGCAATGCTCGAATTTACCGGCAAGGTGAAGAGTTACGTCCCGAAGGTCATCCTCTCGGTAGTCCGCGACTTCCTCACTGACGAGGAGCTCGCCGAGTGCTCGCGCATTGCCGACGGGCTTGGCGTTGTCCTGAAGGTCAGGGACTATATCTCCTGACGCTCGGCCCGAGGTGTCATCACGGGCGAGCTTATGAGATCGAACATGCTTGCCATAGCCATAAGATCTGAGGTACACACTCTGCCGATATCAAAGCTTATTCCCATAAAGCCAAGCTCGCTTACAAGCTCGAGCTTGGCTTTCGTATTTTCAAGACTCTCAAGGAGCATCTCGCGTTTCTTATGCTTACCGTAGCAGGCGCTGATCAGCAGACGCTCCTTATCGACCGTCATATCCGCGCGCCTTTTGTCCGCGGCTCTGAGCGCCTCTCTCTTTTCTATATACTTTCCCGACGAGTATGCGAAGCTTGATATCTCCACGAAGGCTCTGCAGGATTCTCCCGAATAGGCAAAGCTTTCGAGCGCCGCCCGCTCACCGCCGTTGAAGCTCGGCGGATCATTAAGATGTATTTTATCGTAAGTAAGCACTCCCGCGTCTGCGTAGTCCATATAAGAGGTATCGGCATCAAGATCCCCCTCGGCAAACAGCAAAAGATCCCCCTGCATCAGCGTTTTCCTGACTGCAAAGACGAGACTGTCGAGCCTCTCCTTATCCGAGCTCATGGTATTAAGACTTGATAGCGTAACTCCGGAAAAACCGCCGCTTTTTGCCAGTATCCCTATACTGTTTGCGAAGTCTGACTCTCCGTCCTTTTGCGGAAGCTCGGTGAGATATACACGAAGCATCGGTGTGCGTCCGAGACTTTTTACGTAATTCACGACCTCATCACTCTGGAACAGGCTGTGCGCGCGTCCGTCCTTGTACACCGCGGAGCATACTGTTACGTAGCTTAGATAGGGCATTATAGCCGCCAGTCTATCCCTTGCAACCCCGGCGTAAAGATATCCGTTCACGCTTATCATTCCGTAGCTTGGCGTGCTCTCCTTTATCGTCAGCAGCTGACCGCCGTACAGCTTCTCGCGCCCCTCGAGCTCGGGGTTGAGCCTCATCAGCGCCTCCTTCGTGGTTTTGAATCTTTCGGCTATCCTGCCGAGAGTATCCGAGCTCTTGACGTTATAGGTCCTCGACGGAGTCAGCACGAGCACCTCGCGCCCCTTTGGGAGTCTGCCTCTTATCTCAAGCTCGTTTACCTCTGCTATTTTTATCGGAGATACTCCGTATTCTCTTGCTATATCGTATACGCTTTCGTTGCTTCCCGTGCGGTATATCTGCATATTTTCTCCTTTGCTTTTTATCTTCATTATATGCAAAAAGACTTGACTCGACTATTATACAGATAATGGAGGTAATAATCGGTCGAAAATTGAAATATAACTTGCAAAAAAAGTTTAAGTGTGATAAAATATGCGTATAACGGTTATTTCGGAGGAACTTATGAGGCTAAAGAGCGGTTTTGTGCTGGAGGAGGTCGGCGGTACGTATCTCGCGGTTGCCGTCGGTGAGCGCGCCGAGGAATTCAAGGTGTTGATCAAGCTGAATTCTACGGGAGCTTTTCTTTGGAAAATAGTATCCGAGAGGGATGTCACCGAGGAGGAGCTTGTATCCGGGCTTCTCGGCGCGTACAGGGTCGACCCTGACAGAGCGCGGCGAGACGTGGCAGCCTTTGTCAAAATACTTTCGGACGGCGGACTGTTGGATGGATAATTACGGATTTTTTGACAGCGCGGTGGAGGCAGAGCTGTCCTGTGCGGGTGTATTCGCCTCGGTTACCAAGGGCACGAGCATGCGGCCGCTTTTCAAGACTAACAGGGATATTGTAATATTGAAGAGAGCGGATGCCGAGCCGAAAAAATACGACGTCGTGCTGTATAAAACTTGCACAGGCAAATACATTTTACATAGGATAATAAAGGTTCTTCCCGCCAGCTTCGTTATAAGAGGGGACAACACCTTCGCCACCGAATATGTGGAGAAGGGCAGGATATTAGCCGTTCTGACCGAATTTAACAGAAAAGGCAGGAAGCATTCTGTCACAGACCTCGGGTACCGTCTGTATTCACGGATATGGAATTTCATTTATCCCATAAGATTTCTCGCCCATAAGGCGCTTAGCCTCGCTCGCGCGGGAGTCAGGAGAATATTTAAGCGATAAGAACATCCCCTCGTCACCGAAGGGGTGTTTTGTTTTTTGTATAAAAAATCGGAAAATTCTGCGCCAAAAACAAAAAATGCAAAAAAAATTATTGACATTGCTTGCGTTGTGTGTTATAATCAAACAAACGGTTGAATAACCGTTCAACTATAAAGGAGTCAAAATGAAAGAAAAAAGGAAAGAATCTCTCACCGAGTGTGAGGCGCACGAGGAGGATAGCGAGCTTATAGAGAAGGGTAAGGCGCTCTTACCTGAAATGACCGAGCTTTACGATCTCTCGGACTTTTTCAAGGTGCTGGGCGATTCCACCAGACTCGGCATACTGTTTGCCATTGACGGCGCTCCCATGTGCGTTTGCGATATAGCGTCGGCTCTCGGAATGACCAAGTCCGCGGTTTCCCATCAGCTTAAGGTTTTGAGACAAAATCGCCTCGTTAAGTACAGCAAGGCAGGCAAGAACGTGTTTTACGAGCCATCGGATGACCATGTCCGCGACATTATCGAGAAGGCTCTCGAGCATATAGAAGAATAACGGTAATAAATTTAAAAAAGGAGAATAGATATGAAATTCAAATTTACTATTGAGGGACTTGACTGTCCCAACTGCGCCGCAAAGCTTGCGGTCATGATGGAGAAGCTTGACGGAGTGGATTCTGCCAAGATTAACTTCCTTTCCGAGAAGCTGACCGTTGAGTCATCCCTTGAGGAAGGCGTCCTTCTCGATGGACTTCGCAGGACCGCCAACGCTTTTGAGTCAGGTATAACTATCAAATAATATGAAGAAATTAATCAAAAACGAGCTCTTTAAGATAATCGCCGGCTTGTGCTTTTTCATACCCGGCGCCATCCTTTCGCATCTTGGTTATGAGATAATCTCGCTTGTCCTCCTTATAGCCGCGCTTCTTATATCGGGACTCTCGGTCTTTATCGGCGCGGTGAAGGGAATTATCCGCCGTGACTTCCTTGACGAAAAGTTCCTTATGTCAATAGCATCCGTCGGCGCGTTTATTATAGGTGAAGCGACCGAGGGCGTTGCCGTAATGCTGTTCTTCCTCGTGGGAGAGTATTTCGAGCACAAGGCAGTCAGAAAGAGCCGCAACTCTATTAAGGAGCTGCTTGACATCTGTCCGGATACCGCCCGCGTTATCGTTGACGGCGAGGAGCGTGAGGAGGATGCCGAGGATGTTGAGGTCGGCTCGACCATACTCGTCCGTCCCGGAGAGCGTATGCCGATAGACTCGCGCATTATTTCGGGAGCGTGCAGGCTTGATACATCCTCTCTTACGGGTGAGTCTATGCCTCGTGACGCTATGGCGGGCGACGAGGTTGACAGCGGCGTTGTGGTGCTTGACGGAGCGGTCACCTGCGTTACGCTGAGAAGTCACTCCGCATCTCGCGCGTCGATAGTTCTTGAGCTTGTAGAAAATGCGAGAGAGCGCAAGTCAAAGGAAGAAAACTTCATCACCAAATTCTCGAGAGTATATACTCCGACCGTTACCGCGCTTGCGGTTCTCATGGCGATAATTCCGTGGATTTCGGGACTTCTTACGTGGCAGAGCTCGGTTTACCGCGCGTTATCCTTCCTTGTCGTTTCCTGCCCCTGCGCCCTCGTCATATCCGTTCCGATGGCATTCTTCGGCGGTATAGGCGCGGCGGCGTCGCGTGGAATTTTATACAAGGGAGGCAACACGTTCTCCCCGGTAGCGCACGTTGAAAGAGTTGTTTTTGACAAGACGGGCACGCTTACGACAGGTGAGTTTTCGGTAGCGAAAATACATTCTGTCATAGATGAAGCGGAGCTTCTTTCTCTTGTCTCCTCAGCTGAACATAATTCCAACCATCCCATCGCGAGGTGCTTGAAATCGCTTGCTCCCGGCGCGGCGCCTGCGGACGGCATACGCGACGTTCCCGGTAAGGGCATCGTAGCCACCGTAGGAGCGGATGAGATAGCCGTGGGCAACCCTCTGCTTATGCAGGACGTTGGGGCGCAGATCGCTGAGCAGGGCTATTCGGTTTACGTTGCACGCAACGGTGAGTATATAGGCGCGGTTCTCGTGCGCGATACCCTCAAGAGCGAGGCTAAGGATGCGATAGCATCGCTCCGTAAGCTCGGCGTTAAGAGGACGTATATCCTCTCGGGCGACCGCGAGAGCGAGGTCGCATCGGTTGGCAGCGAGCTTGGCATCGATACAGTGTATCACGAGCTTATGCCGGAGGATAAATACCGCATACTCGAGGAAATAATCGAGGATTCGCAAGGCGGTGTAGTCTACGTCGGTGACGGTATAAACGACGCTCCTTGCTTAACGCGCGCTGACGTCGGTATTGCAATGGGCGGAAAAGGCACGGACAGTGCCATAGAGTCCGCAGATGCTGTTATTATCTCCGACAATCTTACAAAGCTTTCGGATACCGTCCGCATAGCGCGCAAGACTCTCAATATCTCAAAGCAGAATATTGTATTTGCAATTGGCGTTAAGGTGTTGGCAATGATTCTCGTTGCAACCGGACTTGTCGGAATGTGGATGGCGGTGTTTGCCGACGTCGGCGTAGCCGTCCTTGCTATCCTTAATTCGATGCGTACCTTAAAAGTTAAATGACATATTTTACAGAGAAACGGCACCTGCTTTCTTGCAGGTGCCGTCAATTTTTTATTTATTCTTCCGGTTGAGCTTCTATCGGAGCTTCTATCGGAACTACCTCGATCTTTGTGTCGTCGGTAATGTAGAGATAACCGTCGTCAACAAAGGCTCTTACTCTGTCGGGAGTACCGAATTTGATGCGTACCGACACAACCTCGACGAGCTCATATCCATCGAATGCAAGGAGCACGTACGTGTCGTATGTTTTTCCAGTTTCCTTGTCATACAGATAGTCAATGCCGAATCCGAAGAGATTGTTCTCACGGTTTACGTAATATGACTTGTAATCGGTGGAATATACACCATCAAAGAGGTATTTATCCACGCTTTCTACCTTGCCGTCAAGTTCCTCATAGACCTCTACCTTTCCGTATTGTGAATCTTCCTCGCCGATACCGAGCAGGAAGCCGTCACCGAGCTGGATAAGCGAAGAGGAGAAGCCCTCTATTTCGCCCGTGTCGGTGTAGGTTATGTTTGCGTAATCCGAAAGGTCGAAGAAATATACAGGGTCGGAGAAGGTTACGACTACCGCCGTGCAGACGTATGCGGTGTCACCGTCAAAGCGTACCGATACTGCCTCCTCACCCTCGGGCGCGAAGTCCTTTACCTCCGCTATCTTTTCGAGTCCCTCGAGCTTGAATACAGTGAGGCTTGCGCTCTCGCGCTTGTCGCCGATGAGGATATCAACATCAGCATTTTCCTCATTTTCACCGAAGCAGTAGTCGTTGGTTGACGTAACGACTCTTAAGTATCCGTCCTTCTCGTCCATGCTGTACTGATCCTTGATGAAGCCCTCTACTGTGAGTATGCCTTTGTTTTCAAGGCTGTCACCGGTGTAGCCGAGCACCACAATATCGCTCTTATCCATAACAACATATGAGGAATTTTCCTCGGAGATCGTTATTTGATCCTCATACTCGCGCGTTACGTAAACGTTATTTTCGGATACGTAGATATCGTTATAGAAGTTCAAAAGAGCATTTGCACCGAGCAGCTCGAGTGAGCCCTCGCTCATCAGCGCAACCACGCTGTAACGCATATTCGTGAGCTTTTCGGGGTAAATTATATCCTTGAACTTTATGCATTCAGTCACACCGTTATCGGTTATCTTGGGCACGTATGTTTCGGGCTTGTCATACTCGATCTGCTTTGCACTTACGGAATATTCGGTGATGAGCAGGAGCTTTCCGTCAACCATTCTTGACGAGTTGTACGAGCCGTCAACTGATATCATTTTCGTCGCTTTTATATTAGCAAGATCGCTCACGTCGATAGACATTACGCCTATCTTGCTCTTGTAGCTTCTGTCGTTGTACTTTTTGATGACGGTAACCGTCTTGCCATCGCCGGAAAGATACATCTCGGTATTGTAACCGCGTGAATTGTATTCATCCTCGAATGCGGGCAGATCAAAGGATGCGACAGCTGTGGTTGCTTCCTTATCTATCGTATATACCGTGAGCACGCCTACTCCGATACGGAAGATATGAGTATCGGTTCTCTTTAAGAGGTCTGCCTCGATAACGCCGGCTACCTGGTTATCGGTTGTCTCAACGTAGCCTCCGTCACTCTCGGGAGCGCTGGCGTCGTAATCAACGGCTACGTCACCGTTGAGTAAGCCGCCGAACAGTCCGCTTCCGATAGTACTGATAACCGCCGTGAGATATTGGAAATTGTTTTTGTAAGGATTGGGGGTATATCTGTAATCGGATATGGTCTCGATGAGAGGGAAGTACTCCGATTGCTGATATGCCGTAAGATCGGGTTCATCATTCTTAAGCGGGATGAACAGGTATAGGCTTAGCGCGATCACCAATGCGAAGCACGCTACGCGTCCCAAAATTTTAAGTGGGGATGAAGAAGCTTTCATTTTCGGTTCTGCCTCCTTTACGTATTTTTCGTCAATGAAGCTTAGTGATGTAAGTAACCTTTTGTTTTTCATATGCTGATACCTGCCTTCTCAAGATAAGCCTTGAATTTTTCTCTCGTACGCATAAGGCTGACCTTGATATTACTGACCGAGGTCTTTATGTCAAGCGATATCTCCTTTATCGGCATCATATAGAAGTATCTCTTAACGAATATCTGGCGCTGTGTCTTCGGTAAAGACCTGAGGAAGCCGTTGATAGCATCCCTTAAGGCGATATCGTCGGATATCGGCCCCGCCGTATCCGGCACACACTCCGCGAACTCCTCGAAGACTCGCTCGGTTGCTGTTGCCTCATACCGCGCCTTGTTTTGCAGATAGCGATTTATTGACAGATTTCTCGTTATCTTGCTTAAAAACGCGGAGAGGAAGCTCGGCCTTTGGGGCGGCATAGCCCGCCACGCTCTCATATACGTGTCGTTTACGCACTCGTCCGAGTCCGGCGCCGAGTGCAGAATAGAGAACGCCACGTGATGGAGAAGCTTGCCGTATTTAGCGCCCGTCTCCTCAATAGCGCGCTCGTCGCGCATAAAATAGAGGTCGATTATTCTGTTGTCATCCATATCATCACCTCGGTGTGTGACCGCTCGCGTAAGCAGTCGGTTTGTTGAATTCAACCTGCCTTCATCCTATATGACAAGTGAAAAAAGTAAAAGGTTACAGGAAAATGAAAATTTCTCCAAAATTATTTTATCAAATATTGCGTCGCTTGTCAATAGACCGCATCCTTGGACGCATTTCATGTCGATCTTCATGTCGATCGCTACCGTTTTGCGTAAATTCCATACAAAAAACCTGCTAAATAAAGTCAATAGGTTTTAATAAAAAAGTTAAAATAGTTTGCGCTCTTTTTTACTTCGCAAAAATTCTTAATTTTTCTATAAACCTATTAATCTTATTTAGCAGGTTTTTTGGGCTCGCCCGAGTGCGACGCCCGTTATTTTAGTAACGCTCCTTCATAGCTCTTTCGATATCTCTGTCCGCATCCCGCCTTGCGATATCCTCGCGCTTGTCGTAGTTTTTCTTACCCTTGCACAGACCGAGCGCCATCTTTACTCTCGAGCCCTTAAAGTAGAGAGAGAGTGGGACCAGCGTATATCCCTCGCGGGATACGAGACCCGTAAGCTTCATTATCTCTGCCTTGTGCAGCAGGAGCTTTTTCGGGCGCAGGGGCTCGCGGTTAAAGATATTTCCTTGCTCATAGGGGCTTATATGCACGCCGAGCGCGAACATCTCGCCCTTATCTATCTCGCAGTACGAGTCCTTGAGGTTACATCCGCCCGCGCGGAGTGATTTCACCTCCGTACCAAAGAGCTCAATGCCTGCCTCGTAGGTTTCTATTACGAAATAATCGTGTCTTGCCTTTCTGTTATCGGCGATTATTCTTGAATCAGTCTTTTTCTCTGCCATTGGTATCTCCATAAAGGAATTTTACTCTATTTTAACATAACGAAAGAGCAAAATCAACCGTTTTTATGAAAACGCCTCGGAGAATACCTCTAGTATTTTGAATTTTACGTTGTAGCCCCCGTCTGTAATCAGGGTGTATTCTTCCTTTGTATAACCCACCACGGCATCGTCACGCGGCGCGTCCTCGGTCGCAATATCCAGGCAGAGCGGGGGATACATAACGCACCACCAGTTCTTGCCCTCCGCCTCGCCGAGCATTATACGCAGTGACGTGTAATATCCTTTGGGCAGGGTAAAGTCCTCGTACTCGCGCGTGTCGTACCACTCGATCCCGACGTCAACCTCGCACCCATAGTCAAATCCGCTCTCGCGCATCCAGCCTTCGACGTCGCTCTCTATCTCTGGCGCGAGATCTTCGACCCTTTCCTTTGCGCTCTCGGCGTTATCCGCGCCTGAGAGCAGCTGTCCGTATTTTGCCAGCAGCTTGTCTCTTATTTCGTATTTCAGCCTCTGGTCATTCTCGGAGTCCGAGCTTGCGAGAATATGTAGCCTCAATGTATCCTCGTAGATGGCAGCGTCGTTTTCAGTCGGCATAACCGCAAAAATCAGTGTGATTCCCAAGATAAGCACGCCTGTCAGTAAAAAATCAGAATTTTTTTTCATTTTTGTATCTCCTTTCTTTGTTGCATTATTGACAATCAAAAATGGCATTATTCACAAAAAGAGGAAAAAGCTTACACCTTTGTTGACTTTTTATTTCCGCTGTGCTAAAATGACCTTGTAAAAATATTTTAAGGAGAAACATTATGCTTCCTAACATTCCCGTGATCAATAATCCCGATAAGTATTCCGACTTCCGCGTGTCTCGCGAGAAGCTCGAGCACGCTCTTGAGGTATGCCTCAAGCAGATCGACAAGGGCATAAATGACTTTGGATCTATTTTCCCGAGAGAGTTCAGCCAGAACAATGTTTACGGTACTATGGAAAACGTAGCAGGCTGGGGTAACGGCTTCTGGACGGGTATCCTTTGGCACGCTTATCAGCTCACGGGCAACGAGAAATACAAGGACGTTGCGCTTTCTCATATTCCCAGCTATACCAAGAGAATTACCGAGAAGATCGGCGTCAATCATCACGATATGGGCTTCCTGTTTACTCCCTCTTGCGTAGCGGCGTATAAGCTCGCGGGCAACGAGGAGGGCAAGGCTGCCGCCATCATGGCTGCCGACCACCTTCTCTCTCGCTATCAGGATAAGGGCGAGTTCATTCAGGCTTGGGGTAACGTATCCGATCCCAAGGACTACCGCCTTATCGTAGACTGCCTGCTTAACATTCCGCTTCTTTACTGGACTGCGGAGGTTACGGGTGACGAGTCCTATTCAGTGAAGGCGTTCAAGCACTTCAATTCAACCGTTGACAACGTTTGCCGCGCTGACGCGAGCACGTATCACACGTATTACTTCGATCCCGAGACCGGTCTTCCCGTAAGAGGCTGCACTCATCAGGGCGCGTACGACGACTCCGCTTGGGGACGCGGTCAGGCTTGGGGCATTTACGGTCCTCTCCTTACCTACATATACAAAAAGGATGAGAAGGCTATGAAGATCTTTAAGGCTACCACCAACTATCTTCTTAACAATCTCCCCTCTGACTACGTAGCGTATTGGGATCTTTGCTACAACGACGGATCGGATCAGCCCAGAGATACGTCCACCAACGCTATCGCTATGTGCGGTATGCTCGAGGGTATCAAGCATATGGACGAGAACGATCCTCTCCGTAGTATCTACGTCAACGCTGTCAACAGAATGATGGACGTTCTTATCGACCGCCACCTTCCCGAGAATGACGAGAACTCTAACGGAATCCTTCTTAACCAGACATACGCTCTTCCCCAGGGTATAGGCATCGACGAGCACAACATCTGGGGCGACTACTTCTTTATGGAGGCGCTTCACAGAATGCTCGATCCCGATTGGAAGCTTTATTGGTGATCTTCAGAAATAATAAAAGCCAAAGAGGCATTTTTCGTCTCTTTGGCTTTTTTATTTTGCATATCGGGTGACATAGGGGAATACTA
The DNA here is from genome assembly GCA_964460165.1 of uncultured Ruminococcus sp. Classification (GTDB taxonomy): domain Bacteria; phylum Bacillota; class Clostridia; order Oscillospirales; family CAG-272; genus UBA1740. The sequence goes on from CAYWPS010000003.1 coordinate 17,864, forward strand.
TTATTACAGTAAGATATGGAAGGAAAAATGGTATGAATAAAAGAATAAATTACAAATCTCTTGTTATATGTATTCTGATACCGCTCGCCGTAGGCGGTCTGTCTGCGCTTTTCACTATGGGAAGCATGGGGGATTTTGCCGCTCTTGTACAGCCTCCGCTCTCGCCTCCCGGATGGCTTTTTCCTGTGACTTGGACTGTTCTTTACACGTTAATGGGTATAGCCTCATACATCGTGCTTGAAGCCGATGTGCCCGCAGACGTGAAGAAGCAGGCGTTCAAGATATATTTTCTCCAGCTCGGCTTCAACTTCTTCTGGTCGATAATATTCTTCTCATTTGGCGCTTATGAGATCGCTTTTGCGTGGCTTTGCGTCCTGCTTGCGCTTATAGTGGTGAACACCGCGCGCTTTTGGAGGATAGACAAATGGGCAGGTATTCTTATGCTCCCGTATATCGCTTGGGTAACGTTCGCGGGGTATCTTAATCTCGCCATAGCTTATCTTAACTGATCATGAGAGTGGGAATTGCAGGATACGGAAATTTAGGGCGCTCGCTTGAGGGCTTGCTCTTGGATGCAAAGGAAGCTGAGCTCGTAGGTATATTCACGAGGAGGGGATGTGAGGACGTTCATAGCGCAGGTACTGCGGTATATCACGTTTCCGAGCTCGAGGTCAGGGATGATATCGATGTGCTTTTCCTTTGCTACGGCTCATCGTCGGATCTTCCGGTTATAGGACCGCGTTATGCCGAAAGATTTAACACGGTAGACACCTTTGATAATCATAAAAGGATAGAATCGTATAAGGATAGCATGGACGAGGCGGCGAAAAGAGGCGGCAACGTATCGGTCGTATCTCTTGGCTGGGATCCCGGCTTTCTGTCGCTTATTCGTCTTTACTCCTGCTCCTTTCTTCCGCACGCGAGCGTGAACACGTTTTGGGGCAGGGGAGTCAGTCAGGGACATAGCGAGGCGCTGCGCCGCATCGACGGAGTAAAGCGGGCAATACAGTACACTGTGCCGCGCGAGGATGCTCTTACGCTTGCCGGGCTCGTCTCTCACCCATTTCTGGACACCGAGCGTCATCGCCGCGTGTGCTACATAGTCGCTGAAAAAGGGAATGAGGACAGCATCGCCGACGAGATTCTGTCTATGGAAAATTATTTTCTTGGATACGAGACGGAAATACATTTTATATCGGAGGATGAGCTTGAGCGATATCATACCTCGCTTTCTCACAGAGGGCGTATCATTGCCCTCGGCTCAAGCGGCAGGTACAGAGAGACGAAGCACGCGCTTCACGTTGATCTTGACATAGGATCAAATCCGGATTTTACCGCTTCGATCATGCTTGCGGGAGCGCGGGCGGCGTACAGAATTAAAAAGGGCGGAGGGATAGGAGCGTACTCTCCGTTTGATATCCCACCGTCCCACTTTTTAAGATTTGATTGCAAAAATGCAAACAAATATTTATAATTCGCTGATATTTTTCAGCTCGTCGTTGATTTGTTTTAATCTCTCGGTATCGATCTTTATGACCTGCCTGTCATAAGTGCAGAAGCCGTTGATCTCATCCTCCACGTCTGAGACCTGGGTGTAAACGAATGCGGATGCTCCGTATTTTACAAGCGCCTTCACCTCTGCGCCGTAGAGCTCGCACACGGCGTTTTCGTACTCGCTCTTTTCCTTGAGCACGCGGTATCCGTACGTGCTGTCTCCGTATGTGTGTCCCTCGACACCGTGAGCATATCCTCCGAACTCGGAGATGACTAACGGACGTCCGTCAAGCTTTTTTGGCTTGAGAGCCCTGAAGTAGATATGTCTTGAGTCCACGTCGCTCTTGCGTCTTCTGAACCATCCCGACGTGGAATCTATTATCCTTGTTTGATCAAAGCTTTTCAGCTTGTCGTACATAGCGTCTGCGGTGAACTGTCCCCATCCCTCGTTGAATATCGTGTAGTAGACTATCGAGGGAACGTTGTATAAGTGATCGGCTGTGCCGTACATAGTATTCTCAAATATTCTTCTTACCTCTGCGTCGGGGGAGAAGCGCCTGTCATCTAACCGTTGGAGGTATACGGTGGACACCGTGGGCAGCGCTGTGTCGCGGATGAAGTGATAGGTTCCGTTGTTGACCATATCCTGAAATACCGCGATGCCGAGCTTGTCGCAGAGATAGTAGAATATCATCGGCTCGATCTTTATATGCTTCCTGAGCATATTGAATCCGAGCGCCTTCGCGAGCCTTATATCATCCTCGTAGCCCTTTGCGGTTGCGGGCATAAAAATTCCGTCGGGATAATAGCCCTGGTCGAGCATGCCGTTAAACAGGTACGGCTTTCCGTTGAGACAGAGACGCCGGGTGCCTCCTACCTCTCTTACGTCGACCCATCTGACGGCAAAGTAGCTCTCAATAACGTCCTCGCCGCACTCGAGCCTGAAGTCGTAAAGATTCGGCGCTTCGGGTGTCCAGAGCTTCAGATCCTTCGGTTCAATGTCAAATATATTGCCGTCGAACTCAAATCTCTCGCCGCTATCGGTCAGGGTGATGCTTTTGTGACTGTCACCGCCCGTAACGGCTATTCTGACTCCCTTTTCATAGGGAGTTATTTTTATATCCTCGACGTAAAGCCTCGGGGTTGCCTCAAGCCACACGCTTTGCCAGATCCCGCTTACGGGAGTATACCACATTCCGCCCCTTTTGTACTTCTGCTTTCCATAGGGATACTTGTGGTCGAGTCCGTCCTTTGCAGTAACGAGCAGCTCGTTTTCTCCGTCCTTAACAACGTCGGTTATTTCGAACGAGAAGGGCAGATATCCCCCCGCGTTTTCGCCGAGCGTCCGACCGTTGAGAGTAACGGAGCAGGTCTGATCCACCGCGCCGAAGTGCAGGACTACTCGCTTTCCGGCAAATGATTCGGGCAGGGTGAAGAGTCTGCGATAGTGCATAACGTGGCAAGGGAGCACCGCGCGTTCAATTCCGGAAAGCGGGCTCTCGGGGCAGAACGGTACCAGTATTTTCCCGTTATATTCCGCGGGGGTATCCGACTCCGTGAGAACGAAGTCCCACTCTCCGTTGAGCGAAAGATATCCCGCTCTTTTGAACTGCGGAGTAGGATGATACGCATGAGGACAAGCCCTGTCCATTTTTTCTACGTAAGGGGTCGTAAGCTTTGCCATTTTTTACCTCAAGCAAGTATAATATTCAGCAGCATCAGAGTGAACGAAAGGATGAGAAACAGGATCGCTCCGGGGTTCACAACGCCGTTTTTCACTACCTCGCCGTCCGGCAGATATATCTCCTTATCGGTGTTTACTTTTATTTTCTTGTTCCGCCACAAATGCACGAGCGCGAATATTCCGCCGACGATCATGCCGTATTGCAGATTAGTGTATATAAGGGTTACCGTTCCGCTGGAAAGAAGCGCGAGGATATTGATCTGCTCGCCGAGCATAGCCAGCTCGTAGAGCTCGTAGAACTCGGTCATCGCTTTTTCGACGGGAAGAGCGACGATCGAACCCATGAAGTTGATGATCATGTGTATATAAATGCCGTACTTTACGTCTCGGGTACGGGTATAAACGTATCCGAGCACAGCGCCGAGCAGAGCAGCGTAGAAGAATTGATAGAGGTTGGCGTGCAAAAGACCGAACGCAACCGACGAGAAGATGATAGCTATGTGGTCGCCGTAGATCGACAGACGGTCGATCAGGAGCTTTCTGCATATCAGCTCCTCGACTATCGGACCGATCACTACCATCAGCAAGAAGATGAGCCACATGGGAGTTTCGGATACGATGGCTTCAATACTGTTCTCGGGTACGTTGCCGGTGAACGCGCCAAAGAGCTCGTTCAGGAAGGTTCCTATGATATTTCCGACGTACATCAGCGCCTCTCCGACGAGGAACAGAAGTATGAAATCCTTAAGGGAAAGCTTTGCTTTTTCCTGCTTTTGCGCCTTTTTGGTTCCTGTCAGGGTGAGGATGAAGATGGGGAAGGCGACCAGATACTGCACCGCGCAGCTGACTGTCACCTGCCACAGCGTGCTTTCGGCGAATACCGTATATTGCTCCGGAGAGAGCAGAGCGGAGGCGGCGACGTATATTGCGGCGGAAGAAAACTGAGATACCGCAATATATAGGAACAAAGCCAGAAAGACGCGCGAAAAGAGCTTTCTGACTCCTCGCTTTTTTTGCTCTCGCTCATATGGGGTCTCTATGACGACCCTGTTAAAATCGTAATTAGATCCGTTCATTTTATCCTCTTAGATTGACATGATTGTAGTATTCTAATTCTACCATTATTTCACACAAAATGCAAGCCGAATGCTCAAAATTTAAATATCGTCCATAATTTTAGAGATAATACACGAAAATAAATTTATTTTTTGTTAAATATTTCGCTTCGTAAATTCTTCGCTTGCCTTGAAATGAAAGAGGTTTTGTGATAAAATAATAGCGTTGAATTATGATGGCGTAATATTTTTGCGTCACGTCGGAATACGAAAGGCGGTGTGAGAAAATGTTTATTCGGGGCTTTGATAACGACAAATATTTGAAGCTGCAGTCAAAGGAGATCAAGGAGAGAATATCACTTTTCGGAGAAAAGCTCTATATCGAGTTTGGAGGCAAGCTTTTTGACGACTTCCATGCGTCAAGAGTTCTTCCGGGATTTGCCCCGGACAGTAAGATAAGAATGCTTATCGAGCTTAAGGACGAGGCGGAGGTCATCATTGCCATAAACACCGCGGACATCGAAAAAAACAAGGTGCGCGGCGATCTCGGCATCACCTACGATCTCGACGTTCTGAGACTTATTGACGCCTTCCGCGGATACGGTCTTTTCGTCGGATCTGTCGTTATGACCCGCTTCACCGATACCCCGGCAGCGCAGTCCTTCAAGCTTAAGCTTGAAAACCTTGGTATAAAGGTGTACAAGCATTATGCTATCGACGGCTATCCGCACAACATACCTCACATAGTTTCGGACGAGGGCTTCGGCGTCAACGAGTACGTGCAGACCACGCGCCCGGTCGTTATCGTCACCGCTCCCGGTCCCGGATCGGGCAAGATGGCTACATGCCTCAGTCAGATATATCACGAGAGCAAGAGGGGGATGAAGTCGGGCTACGCGAAGTTCGAGACCTTCCCAATATGGAATATACCGCTCAGCCATCCCGTTAACCTTGCCTACGAGGCTGCCACCGCCGACCTCGCAGACGTAAATATGATAGACCCGTTCCATCTTGAGGCATACGGCGTCACCGCCGTCAACTATAACCGCGACGTAGAGGTCTTCCCGGTTCTTCGCTCCATGCTCGAGCAGATACTGGGAGAGTGTCCCTATAAGTCTCCCACAGATATGGGAGTAAATATGGCGGGTAACTGTATCTTCGACAACGCGGCAGTGTCAGCCGCGGCAAAGCAGGAGATCATCCGACGTTATTATAACGCTCTGTGCAGAATGAGAAAGGACGGCGGCGCGGAAACCGAGATCGAGAAGATCGAGCTTCTGATGCGTAAGCTTTCCTGCTCGCCTACGTCTGACAGAGCCGTAGTAGGCGCCGCAGCCGCAAGGTCGGAGCAGACTGCGGGACCGGCAGTAGCCATAGAGCTGAACGACGGCAGGATAGTTACGGGTAAGACCACGCCGCTCCTTGGCGCATCCTCAGCCGCTTTGCTTAACGCGCTTAAGACGATCGCGGGCATCAATAAGGACGAGGATATAATCTCACCCGACATTCTTGCGCCTATACAGGTGCTAAAGACGGCGCATCTCGGCAATCATAACCCGAGGCTTCATACTGACGAGGTGCTTATCGCGCTTGCTATTACGGCTGTTGAGTCCGAATCCGCGGCAAGGGCTATGAAGGCTATCCCGGAGCTTATGCACGCCGAGGTACATTCCACCGTCATTCTCTCAGAGGTTGACGCGTCTACTTTCAGAAAGCTCGGTATGCAGCTTTCCTGCGAGCCCCAGTATCAGACCAAAAAGCTTTTCCACCGATAGAATATGAGATACGGCAAGTGGTTAACTGAAAATACCGAGAGTCTCGTGGGTAAGACCGTCGCTATCTCCGGCTCTACCGGCGGACTCGGTAAGCATTTGTGCCGATACCTTCTTCACCTCGGCGCGCGCCTTGTATTGCTGGACAGAAGCCGTGAGCGCTCCCTCGCCAACAAGCTTGCGCTTGAGGCTGAGTTTCCGGGCGCCGACGTGTCAATGATACGTCTTGATCTTGTTGATATTCACTCCGTGCTCGCCGCGACCGAGGAGCTGAAGCGTCTGGAGCCGGATATCCTGGTGCACAACGCGGGCGCGTACAGTATACCGAGATGCGTCTCAAACAGCGGCTACGACAACGTCTTTACCATCAATTTCGCATCTCCGTATTATATGATACGCGAGCTTTTGCCCACTCTCCGTAAGAAGCGGGGCAGAGTCGTTGTAGTAGGCAGTATTGCGCACAATTACTCGAGGATAAACGAAAGCGATATTGATTTCGCGGGCGTTAAGCAGGCGTCCAAGGTTTACGGCAACGCCAAGAGATACCTTATGTTCTCGCTCTACGAGCTCTTTGAGCGCGAGGAATACGCGACGCTGTCGGTTACTCATCCGGGCATAACCTTCACCAACATAACGGCGCATTATCCAAGGATCATCTTCGCGGTGATAAAGCATCCTATGAAGGTCATCTTTATGAGTCCGGAGAAGGCGGCTCTCTCGATCGTGAGGGGGTTCTTTTCTCCTACCGAATACCACACTTGGTACGGTCCTCGCGTTTTCAATGTATGGGGACTTCCGTCGAAGAAAAAGCTTCGTACTTGCTCTGCCGCCGAGAGCTCACGCATCGCGGAAATATCCGAGCAGGTTTATCTTAGCTTAAAGACGAAGCTGGATTTTACTTCTGATTAATTCGAAAATGTAAAGAAAGGAGCGCAAAATGAGGCTCTTGAAAAAAATATTGTTAATGCTGTTGATCGTATCGCTATCGCTTTTTGCGGTTGCTTGCGATAAGGACGGGGATGAGGACGATACAGTAAAGACGGGTGGCGAAAAAACCTATACCGTTGAGGTCCTCACGCCCTTCGGCAGACCGCTCTCGGGGGTTACCGTCCTCGTACATAAGGACGGCGGCGAGGATTATAATGTATGCAAGACCGCAGTCACTAACAGCGAGGGAAAGGTCAGCTTAGAGCTTGATTCCTCGTTCGATTATTCGGTAGGCGTTATGGGGCACTCAAAGATCTATTCATCAAAGGCGGGGGCGACGCGCGACGACAGATACGTTCTCGGCTCCGAGTCTATTACCATAACTCTCGGCATGAGCGATACCTACGTTCCCGACACGTATAAGGCAGGGGATCCTATGGCTAACTTTACCGTTACCGATATAGACGGAGCGGAGTATCAGCTTTACGATATCCTTCAGGAAAAGAAGGTATTGATCCTTAACTTCTGGTTCAGAGGCTGCGATCCTTGCGCGAGTGAATTCCCGGCGCTTAATTCGGCATACAACAGCTATAAGGACGCAGTAGAGATTTTGGCACTCAACGATTACCCCTCGGAAACAGTCGGAATGGTAAGATCCTACGAGTCTTACAGAGGCTTTACGCTTGATATGCCCCTTTTCAAAATCGAATACGGCTCTGCGGCGTCGCTTTCACGCTTCGGTTCCCGCTCCTATCCAACCACTGTTGTGATCGACCGTTACGGCGTGGTGTCGCTGGTTCATGTCGGAGCCGTGACCTCTGAGTCGATTTGGAGATCGTTATTTGATTACTACACCTCCGATTCCTACGACGGAACTCCTTATACCGATTTTTAAATGATTTTTACCGGGAGTGTTTCATTAAGAATTCAGGTAAGATCAATGAAAAGCCGCGAAAACGCGGTGAGAAATACAGCTTTGGCGAATTCTTTATAAGAGCACACCGAGGGGCGAACGGATCCGAAGCGGAAACCGCCGCTTGAAGAGCGATAGGCGTACAAGGGTACGTCGGGCGAGAAAACGGCGATAGAATAAAAAAAGAGGAAACCGCAGGCTTTCAACCTTGATCTCCTCAAATTTGCGCTTAACGTAAGGGGCAGTCTCATTTTTTTGCATTTGAGACTGCCCCTCGTTTTTTATCGGTTATGCCTGAATGCGACAGCACCTTCCGTTAAGCGAGCTGCTGCGTTTCACACAAGCGCGTGAGAAAAAATTTTGGGTTGACAAATTCGTCACCAGGGTGTATAATTATTACGCGAGAGCGCCTGTAAATTATTAGTTGGTTTATAAACTAAGGTAGTTTTAAGGTTCGTGTGTTAACATTAAACGGTTGAGTCAGTCAGAATGTGTTTTATATACTAACTTCAGGAGACATCAATGGCAGAAAAAAAGAAAGACAAAAAAAAGTGGATACGAAAGCGACATCTGGTGGTTCGCCATACTCTCGGTATCTTCTTCCGCGCGTACTCCCGTATCAGATACGGCGCCAGGATCAGACGCTTTAAGGAGGAGGGCAAGAGACCGTATCTCGTGCTCTTTAACCACCAGACCGCGTTTGACCAGTTCTTCGTTGCGCTGTCCTTTAAGCAGCATCTTTACTTTGTCGCTTCGGAGGATATCTTCTCCAAAGGTTTTTTATCAAGCGCGCTTCGCTATCTCGTAGCGCCGATTCCGATAAAAAAGCAGACCACCGACGTCCGCGCGATAATGAACTGCATGCGCGTGGCAAGGGAGGGCGGAAGCATATCGCTCGCGCCCGAGGGTAACAGAACTTACAGCGGCAAAACCGAGTATATGAGCCCGACCATCGCGCCTTTGGCGAGAAAGCTCGGACTTCCTATAGTGCTCTATCATATCAAGGGCGGCTACGGCGTTCAGCCGAGATGGGCGGATAACGTCCGCCGCGGCAGAATGGATTGCTACGTTTCCCGCGTTATAGAGCCCGAGGAATATATGTCGCTTACCGACGATGAGTTATACGCGCTTATCAGGGACGGACTCTACGTCAACGAGGCAACCCCTGACGGTCCGTTTTTGCATAAAAAGAGCGCGGAGCATCTTGAGCGCGTTCTGTACGTTTGTCCGCATTGCGGCTTCTCGACCTTCGAGAGCTGTAACGACGTGGTGGAGTGCGCCAAATGTAAAATGCAGGCTCGCTACCTTCCTACTAAAGAGCTTGAGGGTATAGGCTACGATTTCCCGTATCGCTTCGTTAACGAGTGGTACGAGGCGCAGTGCGACTTCGTCAACTCTACCGACGTTACAGCCCTTACCGATAAGCCGGTGTGGGAGGATACAGCCTCCTTCTTTGAGGTTATTCCTTACAAGAAGAAAAGGCATATAGCCGATGGGTGCAGGGTAGAGCTCTACGGAGATAGGATAACAGTCAAGGGCGAGGGCGTCGATGAGGTCTTCGGCTTTGGCGATTGTTCCGCGGTGACCGTCCTTGGCAGAAATAAGGTTGATATTTACTATGGCGATAAAATATATCAGTTAAAGGGGGAGAAGAGCATGAACGGCCTCAAGTTCGTCCACTTCTTCAACCGTCATAGAAATATAAAAAAAGGAGATACAAATGGAAAATTTTTGGGACTCTAGTGTATGGGGATTTATAATGATAGTAGCCGTTCTTCTCGGCTCGCTCTTGGCAGGTAACACACTCAAGAGAAAAATCCCGTTTATGAAAAATTCGCTTATGCCCGCGTCGGTCATAGGCGGTACTATTCTTATCATCGTTGCCGCTATCTACAAGAGCATCACCGGCGACGTAATGTTCGACACCGCGCTCTTTAATAACGCAGGTACGGCGTACCTTGAGATGATAACCTATCACACGCTCGCGCTCGGTTTTATCGCCTCCACTCTTAAGATCACAAACAGCCATCTTAATAAGCAGAGGACCACCGAGATCATCAATACCGGTATCACCACGGTAGCGACCTATCTTATTCAGGGCATCTTCGGACTTGCGATCACGATGATCGCCGCGCTTATACTCAAAGATTTCTTCGCGGCGGCGGGAATGATCCTGCCCTTCGGCTACGGGCAGGGTACTGGTCAGGCGATGAACTACGGCAATATTTACGAGACCGATTATGGCTTCGAAGGCGGCAAGAGCTTCGGACTTACCATAGCTGCTCTCGGCTTCCTTTCCGCTTCCTTTGGCGGTGTTATTCACCTCAACATCATGAAAAGGAAGGGCAAGCTGAAGATATCCAAGGAGACCGTAACGCACAATAATGAAAAGGTAGAGGGTAACAACGAGGTTCCCATGCAGGAGAGCCTTGACAAAATATCCATACAGATAGCCTTCATCTTCGTTTCTTATGCTCTCGCTTACCTCTTTATGTACCTTCTCGGACTCATCATACCCGGTATGAAATCCACGATTTACGGCTTCAACTTCCTTCTTGGCGTGCTCTGCGCAACTCTCGTTAAGTTTGCGACCAGATGGCTTCGTAAGACTAAGCTGATGAACCGCGAATACATAAACAACTTCCTTCTCACAAGACTCAGCAACTTCTTCTTCGATATCATGATAGTTTCCGGCATAGCGGCTATCAGACTTGATATTCTTGAAAAGTATTGGGGCATCGCTCTTATCCTCGGCGTTGTGGGTCTCGTTATCACCTACGTCTATAACAGAATCGTTGCCAAGCTCTTGTTTAAGGAATACTGCGAGGAGCAGTTCCTTGCAATGTACGGTATGCTTACCGGAACGGCGAGCACCGGTATAATCCTTCTTCGTGAGGTCGACGGAGACTTTAAGACACCGGCGTCGGATAACCTCGTATATCAGAATTTCCCCGCGATCCTTCTCGGCTTCCCGATGCTTATTCTGGCTACCATGGCACCGAAGAATACGGTTCTCACCCTCGTGATCATCATTGCTTATTTCATTGTTCTCAACCTTCTTCTTTTCAGAAGCTTTATTTTCAAGAAGAAGGCTAAGACTAAGGCAAATGCTGACGAAAAAACCGAATAATGTAAATAACTGATTACAAATAGATCGATTTGTGACCGAAATGCGAAAGCACCCCTCGAGGATCCGTATCCCGAGGGGTGCTTCGTAATTACATTTATTTTTGCTTCCACCAGGAGAGCTTCGCGAGCTTCTCCTTGCTGCTTTTTAGTATTCGCTCAATACGTTTTTTATGCCTGCACGGCTTTTCCTTACAGTTCTTGCAGTCGAGACAGGCGTTGGTGTTTTTCGCGAATCTCTCGGGATGGAGCTTGTACATTATCTCCCATATCGCGAGCAGGACGAGCGAGAAGCCGAGCAGGCTCCATGTGTAGAGATGCGGTATGAAAACGAAAGGAGTGAACATCATAGCGTAGTCCCAGTTATATATTCTGCAGTCGGCACAGCACTTGTTCTTCAGGAACCAGTCGCGTATCGGACAGAAAAACAGGATACAGACGATGTCACATACTCCGTAAGCAAAGCTGATAAGCACGAGTATTCCGGCATCAAATACGCCGGTAAAATAGAGTATTCCGAACACGAGGTTAAGCGCCGCCCAGCAGACGACGAGCAGGAGTGTCGATCTCCACGGTGTGAGACTGGGCTCGTCCTCTCCCGTTGGAACGTAGTTGCGCTTTAATTGCTTCTGACAGCCTATTGTCTCAAGCTTGGAGGGGAAGAGTCTGAGCACCATTCCGAGGACGAGAAGCACCCATATCACACCCCAGAACACAGGGTGCGAGCCGATCTCGCCGAAGGGGTGTGAGCAGCCCTCCGCCTTATTGACTATGTATAAAACAAGCACCGCAACGAACAGAGCGATTCTGAACGCGAGCTTAAGATAATGGTATATGTACAGATGCGATAGATATCCTGATTTTTTACTCATAAATTCCTCATAAACAAAACTTTAACATTTACAAGTATAGCATTTGAGCTTTTATTTGTCAAGCAACAAGAGTTTACAAATTTCGAAAATTAAAATATATTCGTACTGTGTAAGCCCTTTGGAAAGCAAGCGTCACCGTTTAGCGTAAAATGCATAAAGGGGCTGTCTCAAATGCAAAAAAATGAGACAGCCCTAAAAGTTTTATAGGGGGTAGGCAGATCTGAGGAAAAAGCTTCGTTGTTCAAGGCGAGAGGGGTATTAACATACGCCGAGTTTACTCTTTTTGGTTACGCCTGAATTAAGCGGCGCCCTATGTTATATTCTATCAGCCAAGAAGGGGTACACAGATGTACATAGGAGTGCATCTGCCCTCGGTGATGATCTCGAGTATAGCTCTGTTCATAGCCGCAACCTCATCGCCCGCCTTGATGACAAAGCGTGCGGATGCCTTGCCGGTGGAGTGGGGGTTGAAGCCGTGTACCATAAGAGTCTTCTTTCCGCTTGCGGTGAAGCCTTCGGGAAGGATCCAGCGCATAGACACGTTACGGGGTTCATCCTCAAAGCAGCACTTGGAGTTGAAGAATACACTGAGACCGATCTCCTCACCGGGAGCGATATCGGGAGCCTTATCAAGCGCGATCTGCACTCTCATAAATACGTTCTCCTCGTAGATAGAGTAGGGGAGAAGTCCGCTTGCCACGGGCTTTATCTTACCGCTGACGAACTCGATGAGCTTTTCGTGCACGTCTGCTGTGTATTCATCCCCGTCGGTAAGCTCTACGCTGAAGTCTGCGAAAGCGCCGTCGGGAGTGAAGTTGGTGTGCTTTGTGCTGTTATACGCGAGAACAACGGGAGCAACGTTAACGATCCTCTCGGTGAGCTCGGTGCAGGTCTTAGGAATGCATTTTCCGTTGTTACCCTTTGCGATCGACACCGTGATGATATCGTCACCTATATACTGGCGCCAGTCGTCGGGAATACCCGCCATACCGTAGAGGATACCCATGGTAGCGCCGACTGTCGCGCCGGTGCAATCTGTATCGTCACCGCAGTTGATAGCGGTTATCATAGACTTCTTGAAGTCACCCTCGCCCCAGAGCAGACCGATTGCCGCGTAGGTCACGTTGGAGGGAGCCTCGAACCATCCGTCGCCGATATCTGCGTTGAGCTGCTGGACCGCGTTTCTCGCGTCTATCCAGCTCATACCGTTGTCATAGCACTCAAGCACGAATCTGATGCTCTTTGCCATTCTCGACTCGTCGGGAATGGATGCAAGACCAACCTCGATGCACTTGCGGAGGTCGGAAACCACGAATGCTGCTGACTGAAGCGCCGCAACGAATGCCGCGGCAAACGTACCCTCGCCTGCGCCGTGATCGACCATAGCGTCCTCCATAGCGTACTTAGCCGCTACGTGAGGCATAGCGGGGGCAACGGTTGCCCACACCTCGCTTCTGATCCACGCGCCGTTGGAGTTGCGCCAGTCGTTGTCGTAGTCACCCGACATAGGAGCGGGAATACCGCGCTTGAGATTAGCCTTGCCGAGACCGTATTCGTTCCAGTGGGGAGTTATGTATGATATCCAGTGCTCGCCGAGCATATTAGCATTGATGTTTGCGGGGCCGCACTGCTCGAGAGCGTAGAGCCATACGAGCTGAAGGTCGAGGTCATCGTTGGGGAGCACGACACCGGGAGCTGTGGTAAAGCCCTTGATGTCGTTGATCTGACGGAGACCCTCGAAGGGTGTGCCCATCGTGCCGCCGATATTTTTGCCTATCCAGCAGGCCTTGACCTTGTCGCTGTACGCCTTCTTGTCGAGCTTGATAATGTACTTGGGATTAGTTCTGAACATGGGATTCCTCCTGATATAATTATTAACTATCATTATATTACACTAAACTATCGCACTTTTCAAGTACCGATCGATATTTTTTTCGTTTTTATTTTGCAAATGAGTTGCTTTACGTAGGTGCATTGGTCTTAGTGAAGACTACACTGCAATAGCTTCATAAACAGAATTATCGCGGATCAAAAAGTGACAGCCCGGTGTAAAAGCATATTTATCTGCTATGCTTTTCAATGTATTGCTTATACCAGTATGCAGAATCCTTGGGGATTCTTCGCATAGTTTCGTAATCGGTATAAACTATTCCAAAACGCGGTCCGTATCCTCTCGCCCACTCAAAATTATCCATAAAGGACCAGAGGAAATAACCTCTTACATCTACTCCGTCGTCCGACGCGCGTTCAAGCTCGGAAAGGTAAGAGGACAGGAAGTCGATACGATCCGCATCGTGTATTTTTCCGTCGGCGGTAAGCTCGTCGGGCATTGCAGCGCCGTTTTCGGAAATATAGAATGGCAGGTTGTATCGCTCGGTCAGGAAGCGCGGTCCCCAATATAAGCTTTTGGGAGTTATTGGCCACCCCATATACGTCAGGGGAGAGTGTTCGGGATACTCAACCACGGTGTATTCTCCGTTTTTGCTCGCCCGTATCTCATTGCCGTGGTATATGTTCTGCGCATAAAAATCAATGGGTTGATTTATAAGCTTGAGATCATCATCGGTGATTTCGGGCAGATAGTCGCGATACATTTTTAGACCGTCCTCGGGATATTTGCCCAACACAACCGGGTCGCTCCACCAAGTGACATTCCATAAAACATTTTTTGAAAGCTCGGGACAGTCGAAAAATGCTTTTCTTGCCGCCTCGATATCCTCAGCAGAGTCCGTCGCCGGATAGTGCGCGGTATAGGTGGGTGCATATCCTATCTTAATATCGCGCTTTGCCGCTTTGCGCATAGCTATTACGGCTGATCCGTGCGCCTTAAGAACGTTGTGTGCCATTTGGAAAGCATCCTTGTACGGAAGGCTGATCCCGGGAGCGTGTGAAGCCTGAAGGTAGCCAAGACCTATAAAGCACTGCGGCTCGTTAAAGGTTATAAAGTGCGTTACTCTGTCCGAGTACAGCTCCGCGATCTTTGCCGCGTAATTACTGAACCACTCCACCGATTCGTCGTTGAGCCAGCCTCCTTTTCTGTAAAGCGCATACGGATAATCCCAATGGAAAAGAGTAATATACGGCTCGATTCCGTGGGCGAGGAGCTCATCGATAAGCTCCGAATAAAAACGGACGCCGTCCTCGTTGATTCTGCCTACACCATCGGGGAAAATTCTGCTCCAGCTGATCGAGAAACGGTAGGAGTTTATTCCGAGCGAGTGCATCAGCTTTACGTCCTCTTTGAAGAGATGATAGTGGTCGCAGGCAACGTCAGAATTCTTGCCGTCTTCAATTTTGCCCGGCTCGTGGGAGTAAATGTCCCATATATTAAGTCCTTTTCCACCGTCTGCATATGCGCCTTCTATTTGCTGTGACGCGGTGGCAACGCCCCACGCGAAATCCTTTCCAAAGCTCATAACAAAACTCCTTTTCCGAATGTTAATTTGTTTCCTAAGTACATTATACTGGAGATTTTAGCAAAAATCAATATAGGTTCCGCATAAAATGAAGTTTTAATGATATTCATTGAAAATCCCGTCGAATGAATGATGAATATTGAATAGGCAGCTCGAAACCATTCAGGAACTGGCGCTCACTGAGGATGAGATTGAACTCCTTAACTTCGACCGTAAGCGCAAGGCAGAACTTGGTAAAAACTATCAGCAGAGAATCAACGAGCTCGAACAGCTGATTAAGGATATAGGCGAGAAGTATATTGCTATTTTACGCTAAAATATGCTAATTCACGCTAAACCGTAAAATGCAAAAAAACCTTACAAACACTGAGAAAATCAGCATTTATAAGGGTTTTTCGCTTGGCGCAGAGGGAGGGATTCGAACCCTCGTGTGGTGTTATCCACAAACTGATTTCGAGTCAGCCCCGTTATGACCGCTTCGATACCTCTGCATATTGATCGAGCACCGCTATTTGCACTGCGTATGCTATTATAACATAAAATAAAGCATTTTGCAAGATGTAAAATAGATTTTGTTAAAATATTTTTATCCCGTGATTTCAGAGTAAGATTGCCTTGCGCGAGCTATATTCGCAATGAGAGTTACGCAAGCTCACTGCATCTCATCCTCTAGTATGTATGGAAGATTCAAAGGCGTTGCGAGATTCTCGCACAGCTTTCTGAAGAAGGCGATCGCCTTACCCACGTCTGCAAATATCTCGCGCGTTCTCGCGCTGGTAACCGCGCCGTCCGCATCCGTCATTTCTATTTCCACCGAGTATAACGGCAGCTTGAAGCTTGCCACCTTGTTGGACTCGCTCACTATCAGCGAGTAGCAATATCTAGCCCCCTCAGACTCGCGTACCTCTCTTTTGATCACAGTGTCCGTTATTACCGTTTTGCCCATCACGATCTCCTTGATAACTTGTATTTACAACTAATTGTATCATAAACCGAGACTTGATGTCGCAAAGAAAAATGGGGAAGAATTAACGTCGCTTTTCGTCGGTAAATGCGACTATTGCATAAGTTGCCTTGATTGGCGTTATTTGCCGTTTTAAAGATAAAAAAGCGCCGGACAACG
Source organism: uncultured Ruminococcus sp. (assembly GCA_964460165.1). Classification (GTDB taxonomy): domain Bacteria; phylum Bacillota; class Clostridia; order Oscillospirales; family CAG-272; genus UBA1740. The sequence goes on from CAYWPS010000003.1 coordinate 34,246, forward strand.
AGCTCCGCGCGCTTTTTTTGTATGCTGTCTTGGATACGCACCGTTACAAAAATGATGTAAAAATGCGAAAAATGCAGGATCATGTGCTAAAATAGAATAATATTGGCAACAATTGCAATGATTTTACGGCTGTCAGATATCCTCAAGCACTATCTCCGCCTCGGTGTTGACCTTACCGTCTTCTCTTATAGTTCTGAAGTAGAAGGTATTTCCGTCTATTCCGTCGGCGCGTTCAACACGCAGTCTCGCACCTCTGGGCGCTTCGTTTTTATAGTTGATCGATACCGTCCTTATCCTCTTGCCGTCCAGCGGTAGGAAGTTTGAGTACATATCGGGGTAGCGCGTGTTGTTCATATGGCAGTTCTGGTCGAGATCGCCGTAGTTTACGGTGTAAGTGCCGACCTCTCTTATCGCCGTCGGCAAAGTAAAACGGGAGAGCGCGAGGCTGTGCGGCTCGTGAGTCTCCAGACCGAGCTCGAAGTCGTCTACCTTGACGAGCGCGCGGGTCTCCGTGTCGATGAGCGCCCATATAGATACCGCCCTGCCTATCGTTCTGCCGTTTTTCTCGAGCGCGTAACAACGCAGGAAGCTATATCCGCGGCTCTCGCAGGGATAGGTCACCGCCGTCAGCTTTTCGTAGGCTCTGACAGGCTCTGTAAACTCCATCTTCATTCTGCTGAGGATGAAGGCGCGCTTCATTCCCTTGAGCTCGTCGTAGGACATGCCGTTGAGCGTAAGCTGGGTCTGTGCCGCGCTCTGTATATATCTCATAAGCGACGACGTCCTAGCCACACCGTTGTGGTCCACGTCGTGTATATCCGCCATAAGCTCTGTTCTGAATTCCATATTATTATCCTTTCGGCTGTCGTTTTCTATATCTTACCTCTTTCGCCCGTGCGTGTCAAGCGTGCGCGTGAAAATTTAAAGAAAACTTTAAAAATAGGAAAAGCTATTGTAAATCACTATCGTTTTATGATAAAATATAAAAAAAGCGAGAGAGGCGAGAGAAGGATGATAGAAATACTTTATAGATCAAGGAACGCGGTAGTCGTATACAAGCCTGCGGGCGTACCATCGCAGAGCGATCCATCGGGAGACCCCGATGCTATGACGCTCGCCGCCGAGAAGCTCCGCTCCGCGGGTGAGGGCGATGCGCTCTGGCTGGTACACAGGCTCGATCGCGTGGTTGGAGGACTCCTCGTATTCGCCAGAAATAAGCGCTACGCCGCCATACTCTCCGAGCAGGTGAGGTCAGGACTCTTGACCAAGGAATATTACGCCGTGGTTGACGGCGACGCTCCGGGCGGCAGACTCGAGGGCTATATATACAAGGACGCGAGGATGGGCAAGGCGTTCGTGACGGAGAAAGAACGCAACGGCGCAAAGCGCGCCTGCCTTTCCTACAAGCCGCTTGCCTCTGTCACGGCTCCGAGAGGGGTAAAGACGCTTATCTACGTCACTCTCGAGACGGGCAGATTCCATCAGATACGCGCTCAGCTATCCGGCGAGGGCTTCCCTATATGCGGTGACGGAAAGTACGGCAGCCGTGACAACGCCGCGCGTAATATCGCGCTTATGGCGGCGCATTTATCCGCGGATCTGCCGGATGAGAAGGTTGACGTATCCCGCCTTCCCGACACGGCGGTCTATCCGTGGTCGCTCTTTGACGATGAGTCGTATAAGGTGTGAGGTGAAAATGACAGAAAAGCTATATTACAAGGACGCATATATTAAGGAATTTACAGCCGTCGTAACGGATATTATATCCGATGGGCGCGGAACTGCTGTCATCCTCGACAGGACCGCGTTTTTCCCCGATGAGGGCGGGCAGAGCGCTGACACGGGATATATAGGCGGCTCAAGAGTGCTGGACGTTCGCGAGCGTGACGGTGTTATCCGCCACTACGTTGACATCGCTCCGCAAAAGGGCGAGTCGGCAGAGTGCGGGATCGACTTCGCCGACAGATTCGAGAAGATGCAGTGCCACACAGCCGAGCATATCATCAGCGGAACGATAAACCGCCTTTTCGGACTCGATAACGTGGGCTTCCACCTCGGTGCATCCGAGGTCACTATGGACGTAAACGGAGTTCTCACGCGCAGTCAGCTTGACGAGGTCGAGCTTATAGCCAACCGCGCCGTATTTGATAACGTTCGTGTCAACACCTGTTTTCCTAAGCCTGCCGAGCTCGCGGCGCTTGAATACCGCTCTAAGCTCGAGATTACCGAGAATATTCGTATAGTTGAGGTAGAGGGGTACGACGTTTGCGCTTGCTGCGCTCCTCACGTCTGCCGCACCGGTGAGATCGGTCTTATAAAGATACTCGACTTTGAGAAGCACCGTGGCGGGATCAGAATAAATATCGCTGCGGGATACCGCGCTCTCCGTGACTACCGCGTCAAGTACGCGAATATACAGAAGGCGTCTGCTCTGTTCTCTGAGCCGCAGTCCACGGTCGCGTCGGCAGCGGAGACATTCCTCGCCTCATACGAGGAGCTGAAGGGAAGGCTGAAGGCGGCGAGGCTTAACAACGCTCGCCTTGAGGCAAGCCTTATTCCAAAGACAGAGGGCTCGCTCGTCCGATATTATCCCGATATGACTCCCGACGAGATGCGCGAGCTTGCCAACCGCGCGAAGGTAAAGGTCGGCGGGGCGCTCGTTTTACTTACCGGCGCGAAGGGGGATTATAAGTACGTTATGACCTCTGAGCGAATGGATCTTTCGACGATCTCTAAGAGCATTAACGCGGCTCTTTGCGGCAGAGGCGGCGGCAGAGATAATATGATATGTGGCAGCTTTGCCGTGGATCTCGATACGGTAGAAGAATATTTCTCTAAGCTTAAGCTATGACTAAAAATAATAAACTGCCACGTTAAACCGTGGCAGTTTACTAAATCTTAATCAATATCAAAATTGAGAACGATCTGGGATTTCGTAGGCTTGATCTTTGTGAGCTTTACGCCTGCGGCATTCAGCATGCGCTTGGATGCGTTGTCCGATATAGTACCGTTGTACTTATCCGAGAGGTAGACTACCTCTCTTACACCCGCTTGTATGATAGCCTTTGCGCACTCATGACAGGGGAAAAGCGAGACGAAGATGCGCGAGCCCACGAGTGACTTTCCGCCCGCGTTGAGTATGGCGTTAAGCTCGGCGTGTACTACGAAATTATACTTCGTTTCACCGAGGCTTTCATCTCTGTTCCAAGGGAAGTCGTCATCCGAGCATCCTTGGGGGAAGCCGTTATAACCGGTAGAGAGTATGCGGTTGTCATCGCTTACGATACAAGCGCCAACCTGCGTGCTGGGGTCCTTGGAGCGATCTGCCGCAAGCAGAGAGACTCCCATGAAATAGTCATCCCAACCGATGTAATCAGTTCTTTTATTCGACATAATATATCTCCAATCATTTCAATAGAACAAGTATATCATATAAAAAAAGTCTTGTCAATATTTTTTCGGAAAGGAGGCGCTATGGATATATTTTCTTCATATACCGCGTGCGAGCTTTGCGCGCGCAGGTGCGGTGTTGACCGTACGGCCGGCAGCGTCGGTTTTTGCAGGTCGTCGGATAAAATGCGAATAACACGCGCCGCCCTTCATTTTTGGGAGGAGCCTATCATATCCGGCACGCGAGGCTCGGGCACTGTCTTTTTTTCGGGCTGCTCGCTCGGATGCGTCTATTGTCAGAATTCGAGCATATCCCGCGCCCCTGTAGGCGTTGAGGTCGCGCCCGAGGAGCTGGCGCGTCAGATGATCAGGCTTGAGGGGGAGGGGGCGCACAATATTAATTTCGTGACTCCGACTCATTTCGCGCCCGGAATTGCTGAGGCAATACGCATATCGCGTAGGGCAGGGCTCTCCGTGCCCATTGTCTACAATACGGGCAGCTACGATACGGTGAAAACCGTGCGTGAGCTCGACGGGCTTGTCGATATATATCTTCCGGATCTTAAGTATTACCGCTCCGCGAGCGCTGAAAAGCTCTCTTACGCGAAGGATTATCCCGCCGTCGCGCGCGACGCTATCACCGAGATGGTGAGGCAGCGGCCGCGCCCGATCGTTGAGGATGGAATTATGCGCTCGGGAGTAGTGGTGAGGATACTTCTCCTACCCTCTCACGTCGCTGAGGCGAAGCTCTCTGTCAGGTATCTCTACGAGACTTACGGCGACTCGGTATACCTAAGCCTCATGAATCAGTACACACCGATGAAGGGGGTGACCTCACCTCTTGACAGAACGGTTACCAACGCCGAGTACTCAGAGCTTGTTTCTTACGCCGAGCGTATAGGTGTCACAAAGGCCTTTATTCAGGAGGGCGGTACGCAGTCCGAAAGCTTTATTCCCGATTTTAAAACATAAAACAGATGTTTTATACGATCGTATAAAAACGAGCGGAAGCGATGTTATTACAACGCCTCCGCTTATTTTTACGCCTTTTTAACTTCCTTGTCCCTCTGTCGATAGAACTTAGAACGTTTTTTCTTTATATAAATATTATACGAGCACGCGGCGACGAGCGCTACCACTATGGTGATGCTGCTTACGTGCACCCATATTTCCACGTCGGTCTCGGTCTTGAGCTGCTCCCACAGACCGTTGACGTACTGTTGCATATCCTCGCCGTATATCTCCTCATTGGAGAAGCTGTGATAGTATTCCGCGCCTAGCTCCTCATACGAGCTTCCGTAGAGGATGTCGTACGCCTCCTCACCCATTTCCTCCTTGTAATAGTCGTTGTCTCTTACAAGAGTGTTTGGAGAAGCGTAGCCGACGTACAGGGCGTTTGCTATCGCTGCCTGCTCGGATAGCATGAAGTTGATGTATTCCTTTGCGGCATCCTTGTTATGCGAGGACTCGGGAATACACATCGCGTCAACGAATATGTTCGTTCCTTCCTCCGGGTAATAGAACCTAAGATCTTCGTTGTCGTATGACATGGTGATATAGTCTCCGGCAAAGTAGGGTGCTATCGTAGCGGATGCGGAGGTCATCTTGTTGAAGATCTCGTCGTTTACGTATCCCTGAAGGATATTCTTCTGCTCCTTCATATAGCCGAGAACCTCTGCCCACTCGTCTCTGTCCGCTGTGTTTATATCGATTCCGTGATAGAACATAGCGGTCGCGAAGGCGTCTCTCGGGTTATTGAACTGCAGTATCTTTCCCGCATAGTCCTCGTTCCAAAGCAGCGCCCAGGATTTATTCCTGATCTCACCGTTCTCGTCCAGATCCTCGGGATTCATAAGAGCCTGATTGTATATGATACCTACCATACCGTAGGTATACGGTACGGAATACTGCTCCTCGGTGTCGTAATAAAGACCCTTGAACTCATCCGCAATATACTTATAGTTGGGAATTTCCTCAGCTACGTTGAAGCTGTGGAGCATACCCTCGTCCGCCATACGCTGGAGCATATAGTCAGAGGGGAAGATAACGTCGTACACACCCTCGCCCGATCCGCTGGAGAGCTTACTGTACATGTCCTCATTTGTAGCGTAGGTGGTGTAGTTTACCTTTATCGTGTAGCCGTATTTTGACGCGAGAGTCGTATTGAAGTATTCCTCGAACATCGCGTTAGTGTCATCCATGCCCTCAAAGCCGTCCGAGATATACTCACCCCAGTTATAGACGTTGAGGATAACGACATCGTCCTTATTCTTGCACGAGGTGAGAGGGAGCAGGGCAGACAAGACTATGACAAGGACTAACATAAGTGCTGTTTTTCTCATTTTCTTGCCGCCTTTCTCTTTTTTCTCTCCTCCTCGCGTCCGCTTCTCACGTTAGAGAAGACGAGAAGCGAGAATATAGCGATTATTATGAGAGTTGAAAGCGCGTACATATCCGGCGTTACCTTCTTCTTCGTCATGGAGTATATAAGAAGGGGAAGGGTCTGGAACTTCGACGAGCCGACGAAATATGAAATGACGAAATCGTCGAGCGAGAGCGTAAACGCCATAACGAAGCCGGAAACCACGCCGTGCATGATATTTGGGAGCTTTACCTTGAGAAATGCCTGCATGGGGGTGCATCCCAAGTCGAGCGCCGCCTCAGAGAGAGAGTCGCCGAACTCAGTGATCCTCGGCAGTACCGAAAGGATGACGTATGGCAGGCAGAACGTGATGTGAGCGATAAGCATCGCCACAAAGCCCATATCGTCGTAGGAAATGCGTAAAATGCCCGCTACGACTACGAAGAACAGCATCATGGACATACCGGTTACGATATCCGGGTTCATCATCGGTATATTCGTCACTGAGTTGATCGCCGCTTTTAAGAACTTGTTCTTCATTTTATAGATTCCTTCTGCTGCGGCAGTACCGATAACGGTCGCTATCGTAGCAGAGGATACCGCGAGAATAAGGGTGTTGCGAAGCGCGGTGAAGGTGTCGGGGGAGTTAAAGAGCTCCTTGTACCATCTGAAGCTGAAGCTGCCGAACACCGCAGTGGAGTTCTCCGAGTTGAAGGAGAAAAATATGAGCGTAAGGATCGGAATATAAAGAATACCGAAGACGAGGATGAGATAGGCTGTACTGAGCTTCTTTTTCATACGATGATACCCCCTTCGTCCGCGTCGCTGAACTTATTCATTATTCCAAGCGAAATAAGAATGAGGATCATCATTACAAGCGAGATAGCCGCGCCCGTGTTAAGAGCACCGGATACGAACTGTCTTTCAATTGTGTCACCTATAAGCTCGAATGTGCCTCCGCCAAGCTTTTGAGAAATATAGAAGGTGCTGATAGAGGGGACGAACACCATCGTAATTCCCGATATGACTCCCGAGAGGGAGAGAGGAAATATAACTCTGGTGATTACCTGGAAGGTGTTGCAGCCGAGGTCGCTCGCCGCCTCCCACATATGCTTATCTATTTTTGATATGCAGGTATAGATGGGGAGCACCATGTAGGGCAGGAAGTCATATACCATACCGAAGATGACCGCGCCCTTAGTACCGATAATGCGGAGCTCGGTGTTAAGGAGCTGATTGAGGAATCCTCCGTCGTCGAGTATCGCCATTATCGAGTAGGTTCTTATGAGAAGGTTTGTCCACATAGGGAGCATCAGAAGCATTATGTACAGCTTCTGCTTTTTTGCGGGAGCCTTGGCGATTATATAGGCTAAGGGGTATCCCACGAGGAAACAGATGAAGGTAGCGAGCACGGATAGCTCGAGCGACAGACCAAATAGCTTCGCGTAGTTCTTGAGTGATGCAAGATTAGCGAGGGTGAATGACCCTGTTTCATCTGTAAAAGCATAAAACACAACGATAATCAGCGGCAGAATGATAAATAGTATCGCCCAAAAGATATGGGGAGCTGCTGTGATCGATTGCATTACAGACCTTTTCTTTTTCATTTCATTTATATCCCACAGGAGCAAAAAACGCTCCATTCCATTTTCAAAAATTATTTTTTAAAAATCAGAATTCCTCTGCCGCGTCGGCATCTGAGAGCTGGTCGATCTCATCGGAGAAGGATGAGTAGTCACCGAACTTGCCGGAGTACTTGGACTTCTTCATAATGTGGATGGCATCAGGCTCGATATATACGCCTATGGTCGCCTCCGGGGCAACGTAGTCTGTGGACTGGATCATCCACTTGAAGCCCTTGATATCCACGATTATCTCGTAGTGCACGCCCTTGAAGGTCACCGACGTTACCTTGCCGGTGAGCATGCCCTTGTCGGGAGAGACAACGTCTACGTCTTCGGGGCGGATAACAACGTCTACGGGCTCGTTGGGCTCATAACCTCCGTCCACGCAGTCAAATACGTGAGAGGCGAGCTTGACCTTCTTATCCTCGAGCATTATGCCGTCGATGATATTACTTTCACCTATGAAGTCCGCGACGAATGCGTTTTTGGGCTCGTTATATATATCGGTGGGGGTGCCTATCTGCTGTATCTCACCGTCAGCCATAACCACGATGGTATCGGACATCGAGAGCGCCTCCTCCTGATCGTGAGTTACGTAAACGAATGTGATCCCGATAGCCTGCTGGATGGTCTTTAGCTCATTCTGCATATCCTTACGGAGCTTGAGGTCGAGCGCGCCGAGCGGCTCGTCAAGCAGGAGAACTCGCGGATGGCTTACGAGTGCGCGCGCGATGGCGACTCTCTGCTGCTGACCGCCCGAGAGTGTGCTGACGCTCTTGTTCTCGAAGCCTACGAGCGCTACCATCTTGAGCATATCCGTGACCTTAGCCTTTATATCCTTCTCGGATACCTTTTTGAGCCTTAAGGGGAATGCGATATTCTCGTAAACGTTGAGGTGAGGGAACAGTGCGTATTTCTGAAATACGGTATTTATGTGCCTCTTGTACGCGGGGACATCGCTTATTTCAACGCCGTCAAAATAGAGCTGACCCTCGTCGGCGCTTTCAAAACCGCCGATGATACGCAAGGTAGTGGTCTTGCCGCATCCCGACGGGCCGAGAAGAGTGATAAATTCCTTATCTCTTATGTAGAGATCCATAGAATCGATAACCTTTTCGCCGTCATAAGACTTTGAAATTCCTTTTAACTCAATGAGCTTTGCCATTTTTCGAAATCACATACCCTTTCTTTAGATGATCGACCGCATTGGCTTATTTATAAATGCGCGTGTCGGATTTTGTCAAATACGTGGATAGGGTCATTATAACAAAAACTATATGCTTTTGCAATACTTTTGACCAATTTTTTTCAAAAATATTTTGAATTAGCCGTGATTAGACGAAATTAGCCACGGTTTTTCAGGCTAAAAACCGCAAAAAGCTCTTAAAAACTCTCAAAAGCTCGTTTTTTCTCGTTTATTCTCTGAAAATGTCATACTTGCCAAATTTCACAAGCTTCGACAGCGTCATGACGAAAAATACACCGAAGATCCAGTAACCCTCGCTGAATCTGTCGATAAGGTAGAGAGATATAAAGGTAACACACACGCTGAAGATAAATGAGAAGATCTCGAGCCCTTGTATGAGCTCGTCGCGTCCTCGCGCCAGAAAAAGCTGAGACAGCGCCCCGTAGCCGTCGTATCCCTCAAGCGGCAGCAGATTTGAAAGTCCGGTCGCAAGGTTTACATATCCGAAGATCCTGACGTATCCGTACAGAGCGTCACGGCATAGCAATGTAAGCAAAAATGCCGTTACGTTAAAAAGCGGACCTGCGAGAAGTATGGAGATCTCCTTGCCGTAGGAGAGCGCTTCCGTGCGCTTTATCCTGAACCCGCTTGCGTGACCCCGGAACTCGCTGTCTTTTCCTGCCAGCAAAGAAATAGCCGCCCAGTGCCCGAGCTCGTGTATCACGGCGCTGAGTATGGTCAGTATCGCGACGTACGGCACGTCAAATCCGAATATGATAAGGACCCAAAAAATGATAGGGAGCACGGAACCCGACAGGAGCTCCGAGATCTCGATAATGCGGTACCGCGTAAGGCTTTTCACGCTTTTTTTCTCCTTCTTTTGTAGTGCTAAATCATATTACGCCGTTTTCTCTCTTATTACACGTCACGGTAAAAAAACGGTCGGCAGAGCTGTTTGTCTGCCGACCGTTTTTATGTTAAAGCCGATTCCGCTTTTTTCGCAAATGGAATTCTGCGTCACCGTATCTTTCTTGGATTCTGAATGAGCAACGGAGACGAAACTCTGATATCGGGGTTCACGCCGTTATCGATTATCAGCTCTCCTGTCTTGGAGTCTACGCCGAGCACCTTGTGCGACTTCCATTTTTCGTCGCGGAAATACTTGACGCGCTTTCCTCTCAGCGCGAATTTCTGAGCGTACGCGCTCATGAATTTCTGCGGAGCTTTCAGATTCTGATAGAACTTGAAGAAGCACGTGAGTATATTTCTTGCTACGATCATGTTCACTGAGGTGTTTTCGCTTTCAAACACCTTTTTTACCATATCCGCGAGTCTTGGAGGGAAGTTGTCCTTAGAAAGCTTTACGTTGAAGGATACGATAATATATTCGTAGGTCGTGAAGTTATCAAGCTTTCCTTCCAGTGATACGTTGCCGATCTTGATACCGTCGCAATATATATCACTTACCCATCCGATGCCTATTTTTTTGTCCGTGTGCTTTTCGAGCGCTGTCGCCATAGCTACCGTTGACATAGCGCCGAGCAGGGAGGCTTGGGACGGGAAGATCGATGGGCGAAGGATGCAGGACATAAATATTCCGTACTCCGCTTCTGCTTCCACGTCCTTTTTCACAGATGTCTTTGTCTTTGCGAGCCTATCCGTGAAGACCACGTATCTGTCGGGGTAATGCTTTTCCGTGGCGTAGTATTTCGCGAGATCTGACGGGGATTTGAGTGAGGAGTGAGCCTCGAAATTGATTATACTGCCGTCAGCTTCTCTGTAAGTCACTATACTTTTCATTTTCGAGCGCTCCCTTCTGTCCCAAAGGACGTTTTTTTAATATAATGTATTAGTACGCCTTACCCCAGTAAACGAGCTTCTTTGCCGCTCTGCCGCAGCATACGCACTTGTCGGAAACGGTTTCTTGATCAAAGGGGACGCAGCGCGAGCCTACACCGGTAAGCTCCTTGACCTTGTCCTCGCATTCCTCGTCTCCGCACCACATTGCCTTGACGAATCCATCGCCTGCGGTGAGAGCCGCGGTTATCTCGTCGATGCCCGCGCAGGAGTAAGTACGCTTTTCACGGTTTGCGAGCGCTTTCTCGTACATTCCGTCACGTACCTCAACGAGCTTATCGGCAACGATCTTCTCAAGGTCTGCAAGGGGGGCTAAGGTTTTTTCACGGTTGTGTCTGGTAACTACCACGAACTGACCGCCCTCAATGTCTCTGGGACCTATCTCAACACGAAGGGGAACTCCCTTCATCTCATATTCGGAATACTTCCATCCGGGGGACTGATCGCTGTCATCGAGTTTAACTCGGATGCCCGCGGCGGTAAGTCTGTCCTTGATCTCGCGCGCCTTCTCGAGAACGCCCTCCTTGTGGAATGCTACGGGGATAATAACTACCTGTATGGGAGCAACGGCAGGGGGAAGAACCAGACCGTTGTCGTCTCCGTGAGTCATGATGATGCCGCCGATCATTCTCGTGGTGCAGCCCCAAGAGGTCTGGTGCGGATACTCAAGCTTGTTGTCCTTGGAGGTGAAGGTTATGTCGAACGCGCGTGCGAATCCGTCGCCGAAATAGTGTGAGGTAGCCGCCTGAAGTGCCTTACCGTCGTGCATGAGCGCCTCAATACAGTAGGTGTCCTCAGCGCCCGCAAACTTATCCGAGGGGGTCTTGGCGCCCTTGATAACGGGAATTGCGAGATCCTTCTCGTGGAAATCCGCATAGACGTTAAGCATACGGACGGTCTCCTCGCGCGCCTCCTCGGCGGTAGCGTGCATCGTGTGACCCTCTTGCCAGAGGAACTCACGCGAGCGAAGGAAGGGACGGGTCGTCTTCTCCCATCTCACGACGGAGCACCACTGATTGTAAAGCTTCGGGAGATCTCTGTACGACTTGATCACGTTTGCGTAATGCTCGCAGAAAAGGGTTTCCGAGGTGGGACGAACGCAAAGACGCTCGGCTAGCTTTTCCGAGCCGCCGTGAGTAACCCACGCAACCTCGGGAGCGAAGCCTGCTACGTGATCCTTCTCCTTTTGGAGCAGGGACTCGGGGATGAACATAGGCATATATACGTTTTCGTGACCGAGCTCCTTGAAGCGGGTGTCAAGTATCTTCTGGATGTTCTCCCAAATAGCGTATCCGTAGGGACGGATGATCATGCATCCCTTAACGCTTGAATAATCGATGAGGTCCGCCTTCTTTACTATATCGGTGTACCACTTTGCGAAATCCTCATCCATAGAGGTGATCTGTTCAACTAATTTCTTGTTTTCAGCCATAATAAAATAACAAAACCTTTCGAAAACATATTCTTACAGAGTAGATTATATAACAAATATGCGCTTTTGTCAAGAGAAACAGAAAAAATGACGAATGTGAATGTAAAATTGTCTAAAAAATGGAAAATGCAAGATTTTGAAATCAAATTTGCAAAACGACTTGAAAAATAATGAAAAATGCATTATAATAATGGAGAAAATAGAATCTGCCTTTGATAAAATGAATTTTCAGAACTCAAAAAATGCAAAATTCATCATACGAGGCGAAAAGGAAACGTGATGAAAAGATACAGTGAATTTTCATTAACCGAGAGACGCGCGCTTTATGACGAGCTCTTGGCAGCTTACAGTGAATACAAGGCGAGAGGACTCTCTCTTGATTTATCGAGGGGTAAGCCTAACGCGGAGCAGCTTGATATCAGCAACGGACTGCTTTCGGTAGATCTTAAGGGCGATTACAAATCCGCGTCAGGCTTTGACTGCCGCAACTACGGTATGCTTGACGGTCTGCCCGAGATGAAAAAGCTTTTTGCCGATACTCTCCGTCTCAGAGCCGATGACGTCATCGTCGGCGGCAACTCATCTCTGCAGCTTATGTACGATACGCTCGCCAGGGCGATGATCTTCGGTGTTTACGGCTCCGAGCGTCCGTGGTGTCGCGAGGATGGACTCAAATGGATATGCGTAGCTCCCGGCTACGACCGCCATTTCAGAATAACCGAGCTCCTCGGCTTTGAGCTCGTTACGGTGAGGATGCTGCCTACGGGTCCCGATATGGATGAGGTCGAGCGTCTCGCCCTTGATCCCAAGGTCAAGGGTATCTGGTGTGTGCCTAAGTACTCCAATCCCACGGGTCAGACCTACTCGGATGAAACCGTCAGACGTCTTGTGGCTATGAAGTGCGCGGCTCCCGATTTCAGAATAATGTGGGATAACGCCTACGCTATACACGACTTTGACGAGGACGGTGACGAGCTTGCGGATATATTCGCTATCGCCGAGGAGTATGGCACCGAGGACAGAATATTCTATTATTCGTCGACCTCAAAGGTCACTTATCCCGGCAACGGAGTAGCGATTATGGCGGCAAGCGAGAATAACCGCCGTCAGATACTGCCGTATTTCGGCGCGCAGACGATCGGCTACGATAAGCTGAATCAGTTGAGGCATCTTCGCTTCTTTGACAATGCAGATAGCGTCAGAAAGCATATGCTTACTCTCGGCGGGGTGATACAGAAGAAGTTTGAGATAGCCCTCGGACGTCTCGGCGAGCTTCGGGGTCTCGGCATTGCGGAGTGGACGGAGCCAAAAGGCGGATACTTCATCTCCGTCGACACTATGAAGGGGACGGCGAGGAGAGTCTACGAGCTTACCGCCGAGGCGGGCGTTACCCTGACTTCCGTCGGTGCGACGTTCCCGTACGGCGTTGATCCTGACGACTCAAATCTCCGCTTAGCTCCAACGTACCCCACCGATGCAGAGCTTGATCTGGCGTGTAGGATACTCGTTTTATCCATTAAGCTTGCGGCTCTTGAAAAGCTTGGAGTTTGATAAAATCGACCTGCGTACTACTGCAAACGAATCGATAAATAAGAATGAAGCAGAACCTTCAAAATTGGCTCTGCTTCATTTTATTTATGCTTTTTTGATTATTGAGCGTCGCGAAAGCCCTTGCCGGCTATTTCGCTGGTCTTGGTTATAATGATAAAGGCGCCGGGATCGATTTCCTTGATCCTTCTGCGAAGACGGAGCGCCTCAGAGCGCTTGCAGACGGTGATTATTATCTCTTTGTCCTCGTGAGTGTAGACGCCCTCAGCCTTGTACATCGTCGCTCCGTGGTGGAGCTCGTTTACGATGAAGCTGTCTATCTCCTCCGATTTTGTGGTGATGATAGTAAACGCCTTGCACATATTCATAGAGTCCAGTATATCGTCTATTATGAACACCTTTGCGAACAGACCCAGTAAAGCGTACAGACCTATCGATACGTTATCGTAGACGAGGAAGGTGGATGCCGCGATAAGAAGGTCTGAGGTTAGCAGCGCTTGGCTTACGTTGAGGCTGGTATACTTTTTCAGTATCAGCGCCACGATATCGGTACCTCCCGAGGACGCTTTGTATCTGAACAGCAGCGCGGAGCCTATTCCCGTGAGCAGTACCGCGTAGACAAGCTCCAGCAGGGGTTGGTTTGTAAGAGTCGTAGCGCCGCTTATGCTTTCGATCGGAATGAAAGTCTCAAAGGCGAGGTTTTCAAGCGAGAGCACGAGAGAGCAGTATATTGTAAGAAATCCGCACTTTTTGCCAAGAATAAAGATGCCTAAGATAAGCAGTATCACGTTTATCACAAGCATATATATCGATTGCGTCAGCCCTAACTTAGCGCTGAAGGGCATCTTCGCGAGTATTATCGCTATACCGCTGACACCGCCGGTCGCAAAGCCGTTAGGCGCCTTGAAAAAGTATATACCCGCCGCCATCATAAGAACGCCGAGGTTTATCAGAATGAAATGCTTGAATGAAATTTCGGTGCGCTTTTCCAATTGCTTGTACTCCTTTGTGAGTTCTTCCAAGGAATATTATAATTACATCTTTGGAAAAGTCAATAGAAATCGGATAAAACCTTCTAAGGTTTTGATTGACAAAGAGTGTAAAAGATGCTAAAATAGTAGAGTAAAAGAAAACTTCCCGAAAGGAAAGAAAATGAACGTTAAGGAAGCAGAAAGCAGAATTAATTATTTGCGCGAGCAGATAACATACAATTCCAAGCTTTATTATGAAAACGACGCCCCGGTCATATCCGACTACGAGTACGACGCAATGTTCCGCGAGCTTGGAGATCTCGAGGCGGCATTTCCCGAGCTTGATTCTCCCACCTCGCCCACAAAGAGAGTAGGCGGCAAGGCTCTTGATAAATTTGAAAAATTCACTCATAGCGTACAGATGGGCAGTCTTACCGACGTATTCTCGTACGGGGAGCTCGCCGATTTTGTAGCCAAGACCGACGGTATACTCGCCGGCGCGGAATATTCGGTAGAGCCTAAGATCGACGGTCTTTCCGTGTCACTCATATACGAGAACGGAAAATTCGTCAGGGGCGCTACTCGCGGAGACGGCTTCGTAGGCGAGGACGTTACCGAAAATCTCAAGACGGTAAAGTCCATTCCCCTTGAGCTTAACGAGCCTATCCCATACCTCTGCGTACGCGGAGAAGTATATATGCCCAGAGCTGTTTTTGAGCAGCTCAATAAGGTGAGAGAGGAAGAAGGACTTGCGCTCTTTGCCAATCCGAGAAACGCCGCGGCGGGCTCGCTCCGTCAGCTCGACCCTAAGGTCGCCGCATCGCGCAGACTCGCCATTTTCGTATTTAATCTTCAGGAGGGGGATATATACACCGACGGCACAAAGCCGAAAACGCATACGGAAACACTCGAAAGACTTGCGGAGCTTGGCTTCACAGTGCTTCCCGAAACCGTGAAGGCAAAGGGATACGACGCGGTAGCAAGCCACGTTGAGTATCTTGGCAACAAGCGCCCCGATCTCTCCTTTGATATGGACGGCGCCGTCATCAAAGTCAATGATCTTGCGGGCAGACGTACCGTAGGAGAGGGCACGAGCACACCCAAGTGGGCGGTAGCGTATAAATATCCGCCCGAGGAGAAGAAAACCAAGCTTCTTTCCATAGATATTCAGGTCGGCAGAACTGGAGTTCTTACCCCTGCGGCAAATCTTGAGCCTGTAAGACTGGCAGGTACGACCGTATCGAGAGCCACTCTCCACAATATAAACTTCATCACCGAGAGGGATATCAGAATAGGCGATACGGTAGTGGTACGCAAGGCGGGAGAGATAATTCCCGAGATCCTTGAGAGTGTCAAGAGCGAGAGAACGGGAACAGAGAAGGTGTTTGAGATGCCCAGGGTATGTCCCTCTTGCGGTCATCCGGTAGTGAGGGACGAATGCGGAGACGGCGCTGCCATCCGCTGCGTTTACGCGGGCTGTCCCGCTCAGAACGCAAGAGGAATCGTCCACTTTGCATCAAAGGGAGCTATGAATATCGACGGTCTTGGACCGCAGGTGGTAGAGCTGCTTCTCGCGAACGGCAAGATCGGGGATATAGCGGATCTTTATACGCTTCGTATCGAGGATATAGAGACGCTTGAGAGAATGGGCAGAAAGAGTGCCGAAAATCTTGTTAACGCTATCGCCGAGTCAAAGGATAGAGGGCTCGAACGATTGCTTTACGCGCTTGGCGTGAGGCAGGTAGGCGAGGTCGCGGCTGAGTCAATAGCCAGAAAAATGCGTACCATTGATGCTTGTATGAGCGCATCGGTCGAGGATTATACAGCCGTTGAGGATATAGGCGAGATAACCGCTTCGGCGCTCGTTGAATTTTTTGCGGACGAAGGCTCGCGTGAGCTTATCGCGAGGCTGAAGGATCTCGGCGTCAAGACCGAGGCTGCCGCAGAGGAAAGGGAGGAAACGCTTGCCGGGCTCACCTTCGTTCTCACCGGAACTCTGCCTACTATGACCAGAGACGAGGCGTCCGCTCTTATTAAGCAGGCGGGAGGAAAGGTCTCGGGCAGCGTATCTAAAAAGACGTCCTACGTCGTCGCAGGCGAGGAAGCAGGCTCCAAGCTTACAAAGGCAAATGAGCTTGGTGTCACCGTGCTTGACGAGGACGGACTTATGAGATTGCTCGGTAAATAACGTCATATAATTAAACAAATGATTAAAGCGAGGATACCTTTTCGGCGTCCTCGCTCTTTTTATTCATATGCTTTCGCGGTAACTGTGATGATTTTGTTTGTAAAGGGATGAGGGAAGGATAGGGTAGCGCAATGCAAGGAGTAGGTCTCATTACCTCTCTTACCGTAAAGGAAATCGTTTACCAATGGGTGTCCGATGTGAGCCATATGAACTCTTATCTGATGCGTTCTGCCCGTATGAAGCGTTATTCTCACCATGGAGCAATCGTTTTCGTCGGTGGATAATACTTCGTACTCGGTTATAGCTTCCTTCCCGTCCTCCCGTACTACACGTCTTATGCTGCCTTCCGCCTCGCGCGCTATCGGCACGTTGATAATACCGTGCTTTTCGCTTGGAGTGCCCTCGACTTTTGCAATATAGGTCTTTTGAAACTTTCGATCCTTCATAGCCTGATATAGTTTTGCGCCGCTGAGTCTGTCCTTGGCAATCAGCACGATGCCCGAGGTGTCTCGGTCAAGTCTGTTGATCGCTCTGAAGACGAAGGGGTGTCCGACGTATGACCTTACAGCGTTAGCCACCGTAGGCAGGTGGTTGCCGCGCGACGGATGAACGGGCATATTTCTCGGCTTGTTTATAGCTATGACGTATTCGTCCTCATAGACGATATCCAAGGGGATATCCATAGGCTCGATATTTTCGCTATCCTCATCAGGCAGGGTAATGTCGATGATATCTCCGCTTTTTACCATGGCGCGCATATGCACCGGCTTGCCGTTAAGGATGACGTTATCAAACTTTACCTTAGCTATAAGGGCCGTTGAGAGTCCCAGCCTACGCTTGAGATAGTCGCGTATCTTCATTTCCCCCATAACGTCCGTGACTGTTTCCGTATATCTTTCCATTTATCTTGCCCTCTGGTATGCGATGCGCTCGTCGCCGCTTTCAAGATATATGATACCGCACCTTACAAAGCCGTTTTTTTCAAGCGAGCGTTGCATCGGCTTGTTATCTCTGTGAGTATCGATCTTAAGATTTTCACACGCGCTTGAGCAGTAGTTATAAATCCCGCCTATTATGTTTCTGCCGTGATATTTTACCGCAATTCTGTGAATAACACCGTAGTCATCGGTGTTGGTCCACTCGCCATCGTATATTTTTACATAGGTCGGGTCAATGCCGATCTTGAAGAAAAAGCAGGCGACTATCTCACCGTTTTCCTCGGCGACGTAGGAGACTTTTGACTCGATATCCTTTTCTATCAGAGCGCGTGGAGGATAGGCTGATCCCCACTGATTTGGGTTGCCCGAGTCCTTCATAAACTCTCGGGCCGAGGCGTAGATAGCCATTACCTCGTCTATGTCAGAGGGCAGAGTGTGGCGTATGTTCATCTCTCGTTTCTTCCTTTCTGCGCCGCCATGCTGCGGGTGATATTCCGTGATGCTTTTTAAATGTTCTGGAGAAATATTCCACGTCGGCAAACCCCGACATCGATGCAATTTCGCGCAGCGGCTTGTCCGTGGATAAGAGCAGCTTTTCTGCAAGCTCCATTCGTTTCCTTGTGATATACTCGCCTATCGTAATATCGAACTCATCCTTGAAATGCTCGGTAAGCGTAACCGTGCTGCAATGTAGGTTTCTCGCGATATCCTTGAGAGTAAGCTTGGCGGTCAGATTTTTCTTTATGTATTTCTTTATTAGCTGTCCTATGCTTTCGTTTTCATCCGCGAGTGAGTCGTCATTCGATATATATTCCGCAAGCATTCTTATCATATTGAAATATGCCTCGAGCTCCTCTGAGCTCAATCTGCGGGTCTCATCTATTATCTGCGATAGACGGTCGCTCTGTAAGGAGCACCATTTCATGCATATAGAGTGTACGTTATTTTCCTTGCCTTTTTCTATTCCAAGCGCCGATATTATATAGCCTATCGGCTCGTCGTCTCTCATTATCGGTACTATCGCCTCGGTAATCCCGAAGGGGCAGGTGTATAGTATGGGACGCGCCTCGTTTTTAGCACTTGTCAGGCGTTCAATATCCGATGCCTTGCATATGTCGATGGTTTCGGGCGAGCGGTGTATCGCCGTGCATATCGTTGCCTCGGGACTGCGAGTCAGGGACAAGGTATGAAAGTCACGGTCCGCTACTGAGATATCCATACCCGATACAGTATAGAAGTCTTTAAGTATCTGCTCAATATCTGCCTTGCTCATATCGCCCTCCCGCTCCGTTTTTTATATTATAACACCTTTATTAGATCAAATCAAGGCTTAAGATGAAGAATAAAAAACATTTATCCTTAAAATGCACTGAATTTTATCGATTTTACATATTTTTATTATGGATTTATCATTTGAAAAAGCTTGTCTATTTGCTATAATGGTTATGTAAAATAAAATGGCGAAATGCAGGTTTGTAATATGAAGGTAGAAAAGCTGGTTGTAGGTGTTATAGGTCTTGGAATGGGTGCTCATCACCTCAAGGGAGCTATTAACTACGGTGCAGAGATAGGAATGATATGTGACGTAAACCCCGATAGGCTCAAGGAGGTCGGCGAGGAAACAGGAATTCCCGCAGAAAAGCGCACCACCGACTATCACGACGTAGTTAACAATAAGGAGATCAACGCGGTTATCATCGCAACTCCCGATCAGCAGCACAGAGCTCAGGTTGAGGAGTGCCTCGCCGCAGGAAAGCACATTATGTGTGAGAAGCCCCTTGCGCTTACCAGAGATGACCTCGTTGCTATGGTCAACGCTGTAAAGGCACATCCCGAGTGCAAGTTTATGATAGGACAGATCTGTCGCTTTACTCCCGCATTTATCAAAGCAAAGGAATACATCGACAGCGGCGCTATTGGAGAGCTCTACTTTGCAGAGTCCGAATATGCTCATGACTATAAGCATATGTTTGACCACGATCCTAAAAACTGGCGCAGCGATCCCCAGCGTAACGGTGTCGTAGGCGGTGGCTGTCACGCAGTTGACCTTCTCCGTTGGCTCGTTGGTGCAGATCCTTACGAGGTTTACGGTATGGGTGCTCATAAGCTTCTTCCCGACGTGTCATACGACGACGCCAACGTAGCACTTCTTAAGTTCCCGGGCAACGTAATGGGGAAGGTGTTTGTATCTACCGGCTGTAAGCGCAATTACACCATGCGTACCTGCATTTACGGCACGAAGGGGACTCTTATCTTTGATAACACCTCTCCCACCATGCAGGTATTCCTCGCTGATGAGAACGGTGACGGTGCGCATAACGGTCAGGACGTCGAGGTTCAGGTCAACAATCATAACGCCAACGCAGAGTTCAAGGCGTTTGCTGATTCTCTTGTTAACGATACCGAGATCGAGACTCCCATCATCGAGGGCGCAAAGACCGTTGAGGCTTGTCTTGCCATCATTGAGTCCTCAAAGGCTGGCAAGATAGTTAACCCCAACTACAATTTCTGATTTTATGATTTAAGGGGCTGGCTCATTAAGCTAACCTAAAGAAAGAAAAAAGCGATAGCTTTTTACCGTAAAGGTATCGAGCTGTCGCTTGCTTTATTGTATAATTTAATTGCTACAAAAAATCCGCAAGAAAGCGCGATAATTATACAACAATGAGAGAGAAAAATCAACTGCTTTTATAAATAAATTTAGAATTTTTAATTCCGGAAGGAGTTACGTATTCACAGTAGCCGAAATATGAAATCGACCGCACACTTTTGCCTTTTTGTCAAGTCTTTTTTGAAAAATTCTTAATTTGTTTACAAAAAAGAGCCAAGCCCATTCCTGAACTTGGTTCTTTTCTTAACTTAATGACATTGCGCCGAAGCGACACCCAAGTATTACTTGTTCGGTGTTAGAATACCATACTCAAAACGAATCAAAATCAAGTAGATTCGCTTGGGTTTTGAAATTCTAATTTGTCAAAACATCCACCATTATTAATGATTAGATAAAAATTCCATCGAAAATCAAATCAGGAATATATGTTTCATCTAAATAATTCAAAGTTTCATACTTTTCTAAAATTCCGACTATATACCGTGTAAAAGAATTCATATGGTCTTCAAATGATTTCCCAGATAGATTAAATTTCCTTAATATTATCTTAATATCTTTGTGAAATTTTTTGGATTTAGTTAAAAATATAACATTTTGCAATTGATTATTATGCCTTTTTTCTATAACAATTCGATAAAAACTGTCTACATAATTATATAATATTTCAAAGTGATAACCGTCAATATCGAATACATATTTTATCAAGCCATTACTAGGGTACATTGCAACATCATTGATTCCCATATATTCTTGCAAATTAGTATGAATAATTTGAATTATTTTGTTTTTCACCATATAATTCTTCTCCCTGAATTGAATATCCACCACAATTTATGCAATTTATTGCCATATTTTAGTCTATACAGAATTCTCAATTCCATTCCGTAAGCAGATTTCATCATTTTGATAAAACCTCTACCATCACTTCCGGCATTAATAATCCTATATCCAGCATTAAATTTATCCATAATAAATCTTGCGTTATCTACTTTTGCAGAATATCTCATTGCATCAGTAACTTCGTCAGCTTTTCCCATTGCATATAGCGCATTCAATGGTTTATAGCCATCATAAATCATTGAACCTGTGTCAAAAGCTAGATTTGTAACTCTTCCCATATCATTACCAATAACAATTGAATCATACACATTGTCGAATTTATTCATATAACCACCAATGTCGCTTATATCATCCAATTTAGAGGCAGCTTTCATTATTCGACTTCCAGTAAGGAACGGAACTACTGCGAACACAACATCTAATGCTAACCATCCTGCGTTTTCCCATGAAGGTTTTCTAATTAAATCATATAAGCTCCATCCAATTGAAATAATGTCAAGTACGGTATCCCACGCGCAACCGGATGGATCGTATCGATTTATAGGATCATTGCCGCAGTACGCATAAAGATTAAGCCCATTAGCACTTTCAATATCAAGATAAGCTGTATTATCGGGCGAAATAAATCTACGCCACTGAGGATTATAGTATCTTGCATTAAGATAATAAAGCCCGGTGTCTGCGTCATAGTAATAGCTTCTGTAACGAATGGGATTACTGTCCGCAAGGTCATTGTTAGTAGTATAACCGCGAGTACAGTTACCATAAGCATCGTACGTGTATTTTACCACAATATTACCCAAAATGTCAAGTATACCGATGACATCCTTGTTGATAAAATTGGAAAGTAAAAGAGTGCCGCTGAAGCAGCACTCTCAAATAGTATATGCCTTGAAGGTTTATACAAGTTGTACCGTGTTTTTTGCTTTTCCAAGCCTTTTTTTCATGATTTTATTAAAATCATTGAAATTCACCATAAAATTATCAACACTAAGTCCTTTTTTATCAATATAAATTTTATACTTAATTGGATTGTTAGATTTGTCCTTATATATCTTTATTTTTGTTATTTCTTCATAACTTATTTTTCTAACAATACCAAAAAGATTCCTATATAACATGAACTCTTCTTCCAACTCTAGTTGAAAATTTAAAACTTTCAATATTTGCAAGATAATTGCGAATGTAAATATGGAATAAAATGAAAGTAAAAAAATTTCAAGTTCTAATTTGGGTTCAACACCAGATAAATAAGCCCAAACAAAGAGTACAATAATTATTATTAATCCAGCTATAAAAATTATTGATAGGTATTTAGGATATCTAAAGGTGTATGGTGATGAGAATTTTGACAAACTACTTTTTAAGACAATAAATTCTAAAATCAAAGGAACAAAAAGACTGGTTAGTAAAATAGGTAAAAACACATGCATTGAAAGTGTATTAGCCTCCTTAAAACAAGCAATTAATTAGTGAGCATCGTGTATGAGATTGAAAAAGTGTTAGACAACATATATCTTATACCAGAAATCAATAACTGTGTCGCATGAACATTCAACGCATGAGTTTGACGTGCAATGGCTCTTTGAGAGCCGTTCGCTATTGTTCTACTCAAGATATCTCTGCTGTTTCCAAATTTTACAACTTGCATACCATCTTTTGCATAGTTGGCACCAGCACCAGCAATTAATCCTGCCAGAGCGCCAATAAATAAAGAGTTTACCGCGCCCAACCAGTTAATGTTTCTATCTTCTTCGAAGAGAAAGTCTCTACCGATACTAGAAACGAAGCCCAATGCGCCTCCGAATATTGCGGATGCCACTATACCTATACCAGAGGCTGCCAATCCACCATTGATAGCACCAAATGCTCCATCATACAAGACTTCCAATTGATTGACTTTACTCCAATCTCCATTATATTCTTCAAGCTGTGTTACAATGGATGAGGTAGCGGAAATTCCGAAACCAATTATTGCTCCTGTAATTATTGCGATTGTGGTAATCGCCAAGTGTCCACTGGGATCTTTGTAATTAATAGGATCGTTAAGGCAATACGCATAAAGATTAAGTCCGTTTGCGTTTTCAATATCAAGATAAGTTATGTTATCGGGCGAGATAAATCTACGCCACTGAGGATTATAGTATCTTGCATTAAGATAATAAAGCCCGGTGTCTGCGTCATAGTAATAGCTTCTGTAACGAATGGGATTACTGTCCGCAAGGTCATTGTTAGTAGTATAACCGCGAGTACAGTTACCATAAGCATCATACGTGTATTTTACCACAATATTACCCGAATTGTCAAGTATATTTACAACGTCTCCACGCGGATTCTTATCATAATAATATGTTCCCGTTCCGCTGGAATTAGTAAATATTACGCCTACAATTTCAGACTCTTCGTAAATGAAAACAAATTTCTTGGTAATAATTGTTCCGTCATAATACTTCAAGGTGCGAGTATCGCTGAGAAGTCTTCCGTGCAAATCATATTCATAGACAGAAGTAGAACTTGTTAAACAATCTATTTCATGTACCGCTCCAGGCAGATAGGTATACTTCTTTTGTGTTCGTTGACCTTGTGCATTGTAGGTAAAGGTATAGTTTTCAGAAGTAATTAACACAAGTGCTTTCGTGCTGTTTGTGTTGCTACTTGAACTTTTCCTTATATTTCGCTGAAAAACTATATAGAATTTATGCTTATTTCTTGCTCATTTTCTTCCTTTTTATTGTTAGCGTTTTTATAATAGTCTTCAATTACAGCTAAAAGAGAGGTACAAAATACGTTAAAGACCTCTTTTGGCATATTTTCGAGCTTTGGCGTTCCTTGCGTTATTACCTCGTGCTTGTTTTCTTTCATAGGGCTTGCTCCTTTCGTTTTTTTTCAAGGATAGCAATTTCCGAGAAGAAATGTTAGAAACACAGCCTCAAGCAAGCTAAAACTGAATATCCGTTGTTTTTGTTTTTCGGTGAAAGTTTATCCCAAATCTGCCCCAAATGAATTTTGCTTTTTTGAGGGGAATATATCAGAAACCGCCTCCTTGGTCAAGGGAACAATATCGCTGAAAACAACAAGAGCCGATTTTACGGACACTAAAAATGTTCGTTAAATCGGCTCTTTCCGGTCATTCTTTTCGATTACTACCTGAAGGTAGCACATATTTAATTTTGAATTGAACCGCCGTATGCCGAACGGCACGTACGGTGGTGTGAGAGGCGGATCAATTTTTGCCTACTCGATTTTCCAAACCGCAGGTTCGGCATATCATTACCGCACGAAGTGTGGTGTATATCATCACGCGCCAGCGTGCATCTTTCCTGCGATTTGATAAGATTCAACACTCCGTATACGCTGTCAGCAGATTCTCCGTACTGCATTTGAGCTAGCCCCATTTATATGCGCTATGGGATAAATCAGTTTTCTTCTGTGGGAATGCGGCTAGCTACCAGCGATGTCAGCATTTCATCGGAGATTTCATTGCTAACACGACTGATTGAGTACTTTAGTCCGTCGCTCTCGCGGTAGTAATAGGTGCCGATATCGCTCATTTGCCAGCTCACACCGCCGAGGGACAATGTGCTCCAATCTCCTGCCGCATGTGTGATGGTGACCTTTTCTGACACTTGTACCGTTGGTGACTCCTTCATGGCGTAATAAGCGGTTGCAGTCGTTGCGTTTTCCGCGGTATCGATCACGTAGAAGAAGTACTGATATTCATTGGCAACAACGTTGCCGGTTTCGAGCTCGATAGCCGCGTCAAGCTCGTATATCCCGCGTACTCCGTATGAATCGTAGTCGTACCTTTTGAGTGAACCGAGCTTTTCCTCAACGTAGGTGAGATCGGTAGCTTTGTCAACCTTCTCCCAGCGGACGGTGATATTCTCCGAGCGCATCTGCTTTTTTGAGATCAGTTCGGTATAGTCGATGGCATTTTTCGTATAATTCAACCCTTTTTTATTAACGCCGAGCTTATGCACACCGCTATTCTCGTTAACGCTCAAGGCGTCGTTGAATATGACGTATTCGATACTTGAGGTCTTTTCCTCGCTGTATTGATAGGCGAGTGTAACCTCTTTAACGTATGCGGGGGTTTTTGCGTCTTTGTGTACGTAATATCCCTTGCCCGAGCCTGTGATGATTAGATAATCCTCGTATAGATAATCTTCATCTTCAATATAATTTATGGTTTTTGGGGTATAACCTTCCTTGCGCTCATATTTTTCGATCCATGTGTACTCCGTGAGCTTGTACGTACCCTTGACGGTATCCATTTTCTGTCCGGATATCATATAGCATCCGACAGATGACAGAAGAACGCTTGCGATCAGAACGGCTGCGAGTAAGTATTTAACCTTTTTCATCTTTATTACCTCCTTTGGTGAATTTAAGTAAAAATTGTTATTTGTTACTTACAATTTAATTATATCATAAAATAAAAACGCTGTCAAACCCCTCGCAAATTATCGGAAAAATGTATAAAATCACAATTTTTGCCAAAAAATCGAAAAATATTGCTTTTTTTGTGCTATAGATAAAGAAAACTTTTGCATTTCTCCAATATGTGAAAAGTAATTTTTAATATGTAAACATTTTTTGAAAAACACCTTGATAACAGTTGCAATACCTTCCGTTATTCATTTATATAATTTGAAAGAAGCATTATCAAGTTACAGTAAAAAACAATATCTGATTTGTAAACTTACTTATAAGCGCATAATGCAAACGCGAAAATGTTGACAATTTAACGAAAATATGGTATAATTGCTATAAAGATATCAACGTGGAGGTGTCATCATGAATAATATTATGCAAAAGCAGCTTTACCCGTTGCACGATGTTTTCAGTTGCCGCCTTCAGTGGCACAAGGGGCAACTGAAATTTCTAATAAACATCGCATAGGTAGTGCTGATTCGACGGAGCTATCTATGCGCTTTTTTATTATATTTATTATCAAAAGAAAGGGTGTTTTACGTGAGAAAAATTGTTTTGTTAATTCTAACGGTGTCAATGATCTTCCTTGTTTCATGCGATTTGTTGGAACACAAGCACACTGAAAGCGGTTGGAAGTGTACCGAGACTGAACATTGGCGTGTGCCCGTGTGTGATAGAGAGAATTGCGTTTTGGAGCAAGAGGTTTACGATCTGGGAAATCATATTGACGATAATATTGACTGCGTTTGTGATATTTGTGGTTATAAAATAGAACACAAGCACATTGAAGGCGAGTGGGCGTATGACGAGGAATATCATTGGAGAAGTTCTATTGATTGCACTTGGTCGATATGCAGTATTGATCCGGCGTTGATTGCGCACGCAGATGAGAACGGAGATAAAACATGCGATGCTTGCGGTTATGAAATGATAAGTGAATTAAAGGCAATATCAAGCATAACCGATAACTCATATGAATTTGGTATTCCCGTAGGGGATGAAATTTTTTATAGCGACAGATACGGCTTTTATATGTTCGTTGGTAAGTTTAGCGAATACGTTATTGTCAGCTACATAGACGGCACTTCGGAAAACGTAAGAGACGCGCTCAGAAACGGTCATATTCAAATATCGGATCTAGATAAATACGGCATTGAGTATTACGTACAGTCTATGAGCCAGATGGCGAGTTCAATTGCTCGGTTCATCCTCACGCTTGACGATCTCAGTGCTATCGTTGAACGCTACGGCGAGAGCTTGACGTGGTCACATTTCGATAGATATTATAGTTGGGAGGTAGGATCAGGACTGTATATCCGTTATTATCCGATTGATGAGAATTACTCTCTGAGGGTTGGCGGTGGCGGCGTTACGTCACCCCCAGACTATATTTATCTTGTTGATGAAAATAGTGATAACCGTATTGACGTACGATACGAAAGTATAGATGAGTTTTTAAATGCAAACTCAAACTAATGTAAAGTAATAACAAAAAAGCTCAAAGCAAGGAGAACGGTATGGAACTTAAGGAAGCTCTCTTAAAGAGAAGAAGCGTAAGAAAGTTTACGGATAAGGAGGTGTCCGACGCGCAAATAGACGAGCTGCTCCACGCAGCTATGAGCGGTCCGAGCGCCTGCAATAAGACTCCGTGGGAGTTTTACGTTGTAAAAAACAGCGAGAAGCTCAGCGCGGTCAAGAAGGCGTCGCTTTTCTCGCGATTTAACTCGTCGCTCGTGATAGTCGTAGCCGGTAATACGAGCCGCGCTTTGCCTGCGCCTCTTACTGAATATTGGATACAGGATTGCTCTGCGGCAATTGAGAACATTCTCCTTCGCGTGACCGATCTTGGTCTTGGAGCGGTTTGGTGCGGTGCCTACCCGCAGAAAAGAGTAGAGGATAATGTCGGTGCGGTTCTTGATATGCCCGCAGATCATATTCCGCTGGCGATTATCCATGTCGGATATCCAGCCGAGGTGCCGGAGCCTCGCGATCAGTACGACCCCGAGAGAGTGCATTTTGTAAAGTAAGATATGAAAAAGCTGATACTTATAGGCGGCGTTCTTGCCGGCGGAAAATCCACGTTCTCCCACATGGTTGGTGAGCGCTTCGGTATTTCCGTTGTGAACAAGGACAGATTGAAGGAGATCCTTGGCGATAATATTCCGACCTCCGATAGAGACGAGAATAAAAAGCTTTCGGCAATATCCTTTGAGCTTATGTCTTATCTTGCGGAAGGCGAGGGAAGCGCGCTTATTCTTGAGTCCAATTTTAAGCCTTACGAGCTCGCGGAGCTCTCCGACAAATGCAATGCTATGGGCTGCGACGTGCTGTCCGTCGTTTTTGACGGTGATGATAAAGTCCTTCATTCCCGTTTTATCAAGCGTCTTGGCGAGAACAGACACCCCGTGCACAAGTCTCAGGACTTCACGCGTATTGAGGATTTTACCGAGACGCTTAACGAGCTTCGCTCTGCAGGGTATTTTGGCGAGATCATTCGCGTTGACGCTACTGATTTTTCATACCAAACAGATGAGACACTGTATGAAAGGATAAAAGTTTTTCTGAATAAGTGATTTTTCTATTGTTTTTTACGTAAAAATGTGATAGAATCTTACTGTACAACAGAAAAAACGGAGATTACTATGGAAAACAATCTTTTTAACGATACTCCCGGGGTTCAGGATAATAAGGCGAGATTTATTGAGATATTCAAGACCAAGATAACGAGAGAGGGCGCGGATAAGCTGTTGCAGTTCCTTCTTTCACCTCACTCGGATTTCTTCACCGCTCCTGCGAGCTCACGTTTCCATTCCTCGTACGAAGGCGGTCTTCTCGACCATTCGCTCAACGTTTATGATTGCCTCGTAGCTTATATGAACTCGGATAAGGCAAAGCAGCTCGGCTTTGAATACAGCGATGAGTCACTCGCCATCGTAGCGCTCTTGCACGATCTATGCAAGGTGAACGTATATAAAAAAGGCTTCAGAAACGTCAAGGACGAGAAGGGTGTATGGCAGCGAGTCGATACCTATGAGTACGACGATCAGCTCCCCTACGGTCACGGTGAAAAGAGCGTTTATATGATATCTCCCTATATGATGCTCAAGAGGGAGGAGGCGTTCGCTATCAGATATCATATGGGATATTCCTCTACCGAGGATCAGCGCAACATCTCCGCCGCCTTTGAAATGTTCCCTCTTGCGTTTGCTCTGCACGTAGCGGATAGCGAGGCTACCTATTACATCGAGAGTGATAAATATAAGAAAATGAAGAAGTAATATACTACAACGGTAAATAATAGTCAATAGATGCTTTCAGAGAAAATACTAAGGCGCTGCGGAAAATCGCAGCGCCTTTTTAGCTATTAGTTATACTTCTTTCTTGCAACGTAAGAAGTGTGGAGAGTGTGGTGAGCCTTGTGGCAACCGTAACC
>CAYWPS010000004.1:0-62101 GCA_964460165.1 uncultured Ruminococcus sp.
ACTTTTTTCCAAAAAGTTCCCCGAAAAACCATACCCCCGCAAAAACTTTCAGACTATGCCTTTACCATATCGTTTTTCCCCGTCCCGAAGCTTTTTGAAAGGACTCGGGGAAACTTTTTTCCAAAAAGTTCCCCGAAAAACCATACCCCCGCAAAAACTTTCAGACTGTGCCTTTACCATATCGTTTTTCCCCGTCCCGAAGCTTTTTGAAAGGGCTCGGGGAAACTTTTTTCCAAAAAGTTTCCCCGAAAAAAGCTTCAGCATCCATCCGCTGACGTTTTCTCAATCGCTGCGCTGCCGTTATGCGCAAACACGCGCAAATGATCGCCCTCACAAACACTGCCGCTAACAAGCGCATCGGCAAGCAGATTTTCAAGCTTTTCAACGATAGCGCGCCGAATTGCCCGCACACCGAAACGCGAGCATTCTTTTTCATTGATCACAAGAGAAAACAGAGACTCATCAAACGCCGCGTGAATGCCAATTCCCAAAAGCCGCTCAGAAAGCTCCGAAAACAATTTTCGGGTGATCGCTTCGAGATTTTCACAAGAAAGCGGCGAAAAAAACAAAATCGCATCCAGACGGTTAAGAAGCTCCGTGCGAAAATAACGCGAAACCTCAGATAATACGGCATCACGATCTGCCCTCGCCTCGCTTCCGAAGCCAACGCGCCCCTTTTTCAGAAGCTCCGCGCCGATATTGGAGGTCAGAATGATAACGCTCGAAGAAAAATCAACCGTCACGCCCTGTGAATCGCAAAGCCGCCCCTCATCCATGATCTGAAGAAGCAAATTCAATACGTCGGGATGCGCCTTCTCTACCTCGTCGAAAAGCAACACGGTATAGGGTGTCCGTCTGACACACTCAGTCAAACGCCCCGCCTCCTCGTAGCCAACGTAACCCGGAGGCGAACCGATCAGCTTTGAAACAGTATGCTTTTCCATATATTCCGACATATCAAATACGGTAAGCGCGTTTGTGGAGGCAAAGACCTCCTCGGCGAGCGCGCGGGAAAGCGCCGTCTTACCCACGCCCGTCGGTCCTAAAAAGAGAAAACTCCCGACAGGCCGCTTCGCCGATGCCAGCCCGACTCCGGCGCGACGCATCGCAGAAGAAAGCGTTGCAATCGCCTCCTCTTGCCCGATCACAGATCGCGCAAGCATTTCCTCCAGTCTTGCAAGCCTCTCTTTTTCACTTTGTGACAGCTTTGTCAAGGGAATACCCGTCTTATCGGCAAGAACGCGGCGAATATCCTCCTCGTCAACGGTCACTGCAAGCCCTCTCGTATCCTCGCACCACAAAAGATACCCCTTTTCATACTCGTCACGACTTTTCATTTCAAGATCGCGCAGTCTTGCTGCCTCTTCAAAATCTTCTTCCACAATAGCGCACTCCTTTTGTCTTGAAAGCACCTCGATATTCTTTTCAAGAGAGGAAAGCGCTTCAGGTTTATAGGATGCGGCAAGTTTTTTGCGCGCCGCGGCAAGATCGAGCAGATCAAGCGCCTTGTCCGGCAAACGTTTATCCTGCAAATAGCGCATTGAAAGCGTGACCGCCGTTTTCAATGCGCTGTCGGTATACACAACGCCGTGATGTGCCTCATACCGCTCACGGATACCGAATAACAGCGAGATCGCCTCGTCTTCCGTCGGCTCGGACACCTCGACCACCTGAAAACGGCGTTCGAGTGCCGCATCCTTTTCGATATAACGGCGGTATTCCGCAAAAGTCGTTGCCCCGATCAGCTTGATCTCGCCCCTTGCCAGCGCAGGCTTCAGAATATTAGCGGCATCAATCGCCCCCTCTGCCGCACCCGCGCCGATAATGGTATGAAGCTCGTCGATAAACAAAATCACGTCGGGATCATCCCGCGCCTCGGCAAGGATCTGCTTCATCCGTTCCTCAAAATCGCCGCGATATTTCGCCCCCGCAAGAAGCGATGCCATATCAATGGCAACGATCCGCTTTTCAGAAAGAGGCTCCGGCAAACGTCCCGATGCAATCCGCTGCGCCAAACCCTCAACGATTGCAGTCTTACCGACTCCCGCCTCGCCGAGCAGACAGGGGTTGTTCTTGTTTTTACGGACAAGCGCCTCCTCCACACGAAGAAGCACCGCCTCACGTCCGATCATCTCGTCAAGTCTGCCCTCGCGCGCAAGTCGAGTCAGATCCCGTCCGTATTTCGTGAGCGCCGTTTCCTTCACGTGTCGTTCCTTCGATTTTCTGTCCAGAACCACCGTCCCGACAAGACTGATTTCATTCTGCATATCGCGCAGAGAAATTCCCTCGGCGGCAAGCAATTTCATGGCAAGCGAGTCCTCGTCATGTAAAAGCGCAAGCGTCAGATGCTCGCTTCCTATGGCAGACTGCTTGCGATTTTTCGCTATCGTCTCGGCAAAAACGAGAGCGCGCTTGAGGCGGGGTGTCATATCGCGGGCAGAAACCGCGCTTTCTTCCCCTTTGCCCGAAACGAGTGCCAGCCTGCCCTTAAGCTTTTCGGCACTCACACCGCGCAGTAACAAATAACGCGAGGTTGGCGAATCCGGCTCGGCAAGCAGTCCGAGCAATAAATGCTCGCAACCGATATAGGTATGCCCCATGAAACGCGCGGCAAGAAGCGCCTCTCTGAGAACCGCCTCTGCCTGAGGCGTGAATTTTGACTCCATAAAACCTCCACAAAGTTCCGAACTCCACACCTTTGGGAAAATAGTAACAAATGTCGGAACATATTGACAAATATTTGGAAAATCATTATAATAAAAATGCAAACCGCACACGGTAAAACCAATCGGGATTCATCAGGCAGGATATACGCACTGACATTGCAGGTCCTGTGTCCCCGACGGCACAAAGAGACGAACAATTTTAAAAAAGCAAATGATACCTGTGCCATTTTTTCATTTATTACAAGGATTTACCTCTGAACCATAACAAACCAAAGGAAGTGAACCTATGTCCATCACAGTACGCGACGCCGATCGCGGCGACGAGAGCGCCATTGCCGCGTTGCTCGTTACCATTCACGCCCAACACGCCAGAGGCCGTCCCGATCTTTTCAGCAGAGGATGCGCCAAATACGACGAAAAAACCGTCCTGGCTATGATGCATAACGAAAACGCGCCAATGCTCGTCGCAACCGAAGGCAAAACGGTCATCGGCTACGCCATCTGTCAGATACTTGAAAACCAAAATCCCGCGCAGGGAAAATATAAAACCCTCTATATCGACGATATCAACGTGTCCGAAAAGGCGCGGCGCAAGGGCGTAGGCAGCGCCCTCCTGAACGCATGCCGCGCCATCGCCGAAAAAAGAGGCTGTTACAACGTCACCCTGAACGTCTGGTCCTTCAACGAAGGCGCTATCGCCTTTTACGAGGCAAACGGTTTTTTACCTCAGCGTATGATACTTGAGAGCATTTTATAACCGAACCGCCGCACACAAAAGCTTTTAAAAAGGAAGCTGTCGCCGCTTTGCCGACGACGATTGTAAAAAACCAATCCGAAGCTCAACTCCCGGATTTTGAGAGTTGAGCTTTTTATGCGCCCTTTCGTCGATTTCACAAGGTTTTCAGGAGTTTTTCAGTTTTTTCGCGCAAAGCTCTTTGATCGGTAAAATCGACGAAAGCGAAAGCGAAAGCGCATCAATCTCACGCTCCAGAAGAAACGCCGCCACAACGGGATCGCCCGCAAGCGCGCCGCAGAGCGACACCGTCACGCCCTTTTCATGCGCCGCGGCAATCACCTCGTCGATCAGACGGAGCAGCGCAGGCGGATGCGAAGGAACTGCGGCGAGCGCATACGGATTTTCACGATCGACCGCCATCGTATACTGAAAAAGATCGTTGCTGCCAATGCTGAAATATTCACAAACCTCTGCAAGAGCGCGGCATTCAAGCGCCGCCGCAGGCGTTTCGATCATCACGCCGAGGCGATATTTTCCCACCATCTGCCCGTTTATGCCGACTTCGGCAGAAAGGCGGTCAAGAACCTCCTTCAGTGCCGTCACTTCACCGACAGACGTAACCATCGGCAGAAGAATCACGCATTTACCGTAAGCGCTCGCCCTGAGCATCGCGCGAAGCTGATTTTCAAAAAGCGACGGATAACGCTCAAAAAGACGGATACCTCGCAATCCGAGCGCAGGATTCGGCTCTTTATCGAGCGACAGCCACGCGGGGATCTTATCCGCGCCGATATCAAGAACGCGCAAAACGGCGGTATGGGGCGATGCCGCCTCTATCAGTCTGCGATACAATTCAAATTGCTCCTCCTCGCTCGGCTCGCGCGCACTTTCCATAAAAAGAAGCTCCGAACGAAACAACCCGATGCCCTCCGCACCGAGCGCCATTGCCTTCTCACATTCAACGAGCGATCCGATATTGGCGGCAAGTGTCAGCTCTCTGCCGGAGCGATAGCAAAAATGCTCGTCGCGAAAACGAAGAAGCTCCCTCTCACGCCGTGTTTTTTCCTCACAATACCGACGGTATGCCGCAAGCTCCTCATTCTCGGGCGGCTGTAAAAGAATACCCCTGTCAGCATCGAGAAACGCTGCCTCACCCGAAACGATATCCGCATTCCCCACTTTCGCAAGCATAGGAAGCGAAGATGCGTTTGCTAAAATCGCCGCGTGTGATTGCAAAGCGCCGTCCAGAAGCACGATACCCACACATTCACTTTTCATTAAGGCAAGCACTTCACTCGGCGTAATATCGTCAGCAAGATACAGAAACGGCTCGTCAGGGAACGTATCACCCTTCTCGCCCGACAGCTTGCGAAGCACGCGGGAAGCAACGTCACGCAGATCGTCGCAGCGGGCGATCATCATACTGTCTCCGGTCGCAAGAAGGGCAGCAATGCCGTAATCGCGCGCCACCGTCAAGGCATATTCCGCCGTATGCGTGGCAAGAAGCGCGCGATCGGCGGCTTTCAAAAAATCCTCATCCTCCAAAAAAAGCGTATGAATGAAAAAAATCTCACTTTCCGCCTGCCCCACGCTCAGAGTCGCCTCCTTGGCAAGTAAGGAAAGCTCTGCCTTCGCCTCGTTAATTGCCCGATAAAAACGCTCGCGCTCACGGGAGGAATGCCCGATGCTCGCATCTGCCGCCGCCTCGTTCTTTTGCCTTCTGTACACTTTACCAAGCGCCTTGCCGCCTGATGCCGGAATTCCCTGCCACACAGTTTTTTTCATACCGTCACTCCTTTTCGATCTCCGCTTTCTTCGGTATAGTATGACCGCATTTCTTCCCCATTTTTCATAAAATCACCAAACTTTCAAAAAAACCTTGCCAAACAAACAAAAGAATGCTATACTATATCATAAGGAAGTATACCCATAAAATATACATCACTATGCCGCGAGGTACTTTATGAAACCCACAACACTCATTCAGAAAATCGAACGTAACGAGCTTGATCCCATTCTCTCAGAGCTTTACGGAGCAGACAAGCTTGACAGCGCAAGAGCGCGTTATATCGCCGCCCTTAACAAATTTATTTCCCTTTACGGCGAACGTGAGGGAACAAGAATCTTCTCCGTCCCCGGCAGAAGCGAGATTTCGGGAAACCATACCGACCATAACCGCGGTTGCGTACTTGCCGCCTCGATCGACCTTGATATGCTTGCCATTGCCGCGCCGACAAGCGACGGCACAATCTCTATGAAAAGCGAAGGCTTTGATGCCGACACCGTCGTGATCGCCGAGCGCGAGGCAACCAAGACCCTGCGCTATTCAAGCGCCTCTCTCATCGCAGGCGTTGTCGACGGTATGCTGAAAAAAGGATATACCGTCGGCGGCTTCGTATGTTATTCCACCAACAACGTCTTCAAAGGCTCGGGGCTTTCCTCCTCCGCCGCCTTTGAGGTTATGATCGGCAATATCCTGCGTACTCTTTATGAAAACGACATTGACGACGTTTCAATCGCCAAGATCGCGCAGTACGCCGAAAACGAATTTTTCGGCAAACCCTGCGGACTGATGGACCAGACCGCCTGCGCGGTAGGCGGCTTTATCGCCATCGACTTTCAAGATCCCCAAAATCCTACCGTGGAAAAGCCCGCCTTCGACCTTTCTTCGCTCGGCTACTCGCTCTGTATCGTGAATACGGGCGGCAACCACGCGGATCTCAACGAAGATTACGCCTCCGTCCCCGCCGAAATGAAGGCTGTCGCCGGAGCGCTCGGCAAAACGGTTTTGCGCGAATGCGACGAAACCGCTTTCCAAAACGCCATCCCCGCCCTGCGCGAAACGGTCGGTGACCGCGCCATTCTGCGCGCCTTGCATTTCTTTTCAGAAAACCGCCGCGTTAAAAAACAAACCGCCGCACTACGCGACGGCGACGTTGAAGCCTTCCTCGCGCTCGTCAAAGCATCGGGCAGATCGTCCTTCTGCTATCTGCAAAACGTCTACACCGTGAAAAACGTAGCCGAACAAGGGCTTTCTCTCGCTCTCGCGCTTGCGGAAAACTATCTTGAAAACACAGTACGTCCTTCAGCGTGGCGCGTACACGGCGGCGGCTTTGCCGGCACGGTACAGGCGTTCGTACCGAGCGAAAACGTCGCAGAATTTGCCGAACTGACCGAAGCCGTCTTCGGCAAAGGCGCTTGCCACATTCTCAAAATCCGTCAAAAAGGAGCTATTACCGTTGTCTAATCGCACCCCATCTCCCGAAACACAAAAGCGTCTGTTTTATCTCATTGGCTCATTCGTCGGTGTCATTACACTCTATATCTTCCTCTTTCGCGAAGAACTCACCCTCATCATTGACTGTCTCTATCTCATCGCCTCGGCGCTTTTCGTCGTCTATTTTTATATGAGCTACGGCTTTGCCAAAACCTTGCCCACAAAGGACGAGCTGAATCCCGCGTGGAGCGAGGAAAAGCGTATTCGCTACGCCGAAAAGCTCACACGAAACAAAGAACGCTCCAAAATTCTCATCTATCCGCTTTTGCCCCTGATGGCAGTCATGGCGTTTGACCTCGTCTACCGCGCTTTTTTTGCTTAACGGTAACGCTATGGTGAAGATCTACACGCTCGCCTCGGGCTCATCGGGCAACGCAACGTATATCCGTTGCGGCGATACCGAGCTGCTCATTGACGCCGGCATATCACGACGCGAAATTGACCGGAAGCTCACCGCTCTCGGCTCAAGCCTTTCCCATATTGCCGCAATTTTTATCACACACGAGCATTCCGATCACATCAAGGGCATCGAAATGCTGTCAAAATACGATCATATTCCCCTTTACGGCGCAAAAACAACGCTTACCTTTATGAAAAAGGTCAATCCCGATCTTTTCCGTTTTCTGAATCCTACCGATGCCGTCACGTTCGGCGAGGTGACGGTCACCCCCTTCCCGACAAGCCACGATACCCCCGAAAGCTACGGCTATACCGTGAATTATCACGGGGAACGCTTCGGACTTTGCACCGACCTCGGCAGACCAACCGATGCCGTCACCGATGCGCTCTATGGCTGTCGCGCCGTCATTTTAGAAGCCAATTACGATGCCCAAATGTTAAAATACGGAAATTATCCCCCTTTTCTCAAGGAACGCATTGCCTCGGATTACGGGCATCTCGACAATCGCGTTTCGGCAAAATTTGCGGCATTTCTGGCAAAAAGCGGAACTGAGCGCATTCTGCTCGCCCATCTTTCCCAAGAAAACAACACGCCGGACTGTGCGTTTGACACCGTAAACCGATATTTACAGGAGGAAAAGCTCCCCCTCTCGCTTGCCGTGGCAAGCCGCTCGGAGATCACGGAGCTTATCACGTACGAATGCTGACCGTCAAAGTCATTGCCATCGGCAATCTGAAAGAAAGCTATCTCAGAGAAGCTGTCAGGGAATATGAAAAACGC
Organism: uncultured Ruminococcus sp.; assembly: GCA_964460165.1. GTDB lineage: Bacteria > Bacillota > Clostridia > Oscillospirales > CAG-272 > UBA1740. Next base: position 7,860 of record CAYWPS010000004.1, read on the forward strand.
CTGACGGCTTACTGCCGTTTTCAGATCATCGAGCTTAAGGACAACGCCCCGATCCTGCCCCATCTGCCCGATCGCGCCTATCGCATTGCGCTCTGCGTAGAGGGCAGGCAGAAATCAAGCGAGGAGCTTGCCGCTTTGATCGATGAAAAAGCAACCGAAGGCTTTTCCGAGCTTTGCTTTGTAATCGGCGCTTTCGACGGACTTCCCGAAGAAGTAAAAGCCGCCTGTCAGCTTCGCCTGTCCTTTTCCAAAATGACCTTTCCGCATCAGCTGATGCGTGTCATTTTAGCAGAGCAGATTTACCGCGCCTTCACCATCAACGCGGGTAGTAAATACCACAAATAACACGGGTAGTAAATACCGCAAATAGAGGATATCTTTATGAAATACCTGATTGAAAATTCCTTGGCGCTGATCAAGGAGCTTTATGCGCTGCTCGAAGAAAAAAAGCTGACCGTAGGGACGGCGGAGTCCTGTACCGGCGGAACGCTCGGCGCAATGCTCACACACCCCGCAGGAGCATCACGCTACTACCTCGGCGGTATCGTATCCTATGCCAACGAGGTCAAAAAATCGCTTCTCGGCGTTAAAAACGGAACGCTCGCCGCCGTCGGCGCAGTCTCGGAGGAAACCGCGGGCGAAATGGCAAAAGGCGCGAAAAAAGCGCTCGGTGCAAATCTCACCGTTGCCATCACGGGTATCGCGGGACCGGGCGGAGAAAGTCCCTTTAAACCTCAAGGTCTCGTTTACATTTCCACTTACGACGGTAAAAATCTGATCATCAAACGCCATCAGTTTTCGGGAGATCGCGCCACTGTCCGTATAAAATCGGCAGAAGCGGCACTTTCCATGCTGATCAGCGCCGCGCGATCATATTCTTAAATAAAGAAGGACATACTATGACAATATCGGTTATCGGCTGTGGCAGATGGGGCGCGTTTATCGCATGGTATCTTGACAGTATCGGCAATACCGTCACGGTATACGGACCCGAAGATGCCCCGCAAATTCATGAATTTATCAAAACCCGTACCAACGGGACGGTCACCTTGCCCCAAAGCATTACCCTCACCACCTCGCTCCAAAAGGCAATGGAGAGCGATACGGTCGTCATTTCGATCCCATCGCAAAATCTCCGCAGTCTGATGGAGGAACTTCTCCCTCTTGCCCCCTTCGATAAAACCTTCATTCTGTGCATGAAGGGTATCGAAATTCAAACGGGCAAACGCCTTTCTCAGATCGTATCGGAATATTACGGCAGAAATAATGCCGTCGCCGTCTGGATCGGACCCGGACATCCGCAGGAATTTGTAAACGGCATTCCCAACTGTATGGTCATCGACTCGGACAACGAAGCGATCAAGACCGAGCTTGTACAATCCTTTTCCTCTCCCCTCATCCGCTTTTATTACGGCGCTGACCTCATCGGTAATGAGATCGGCGCGGCTTTGAAAAACGTCATCGGCATCGCCGCAGGCATGCTCGACGGCTACGGCATCTCCTCGCTGAAAGGCGCGCTGATGAGCCGCGCAACGAGCGAAGTCGCCCGTTTTATTGCGGCAATGGGCGGTGACGGCAGATCGGCATACGGTCTTTGCCACCTCGGTGACTACGAGGCAACCGTTTTTTCAAAATATTCACACAACCGCGCCTTTGGCGAAGCGTTTATCAAGGGCGAGAGATTCGAGGCGCTTGCCGAAGGCTACTATACCGTCGAAGCGGTACACCGTATGGCAAAAAAAGCACGTGTCGATATGCCCATCTGCGAGGCAGTCTACGCCATCCTTTACGAAACGAAAGAACCGAAAGAAGTCCTCGATTCCCTCTTTCACCGCTCGATTAAGAAGGAATTTTAAAAATACACGGTGCTTTTTAACAAGTTTTTATGCAAAGACTGTTGAATAACGCGGGCTCAGCCCACACCCGCAAGCTTTTGAAAAAGCTTGACCAAAACTTTCCTGACACGCGCTCAATTATATTGGTGCAATCCGTCCCGCAAGCTTTTGAAAGGATGTGGGAAAACTTTTTTTCAAAAAGTTTCCTTACCAAATTGAATTTTAAACCTCTCATACACAAAAAAACGACCCCCTGTCCCGAAAGTTTTTGAAAGGGTGTGGGAAAACTTTTTTTTCAAAAAGTTTCCTTGCCAAATTGAATTTTAAACCTCTCATACACCAAAAACGACCCCCTGTCCCGAAAGTTTTTGAAAGGGTGTGGGAAAACTTTTTTCCAAAAAGTTTTCCCACCAAAAAGGTGATGACGATTGGCTGAAAATACGAAATACAAAAAACTGATGTCGAATACAGCAACCGTCGCGATCGGTACGCTCGGCTCGAAATTACTCGTCTACCTTCTGGTACGGCTTTACACCTCGGTCCTGAGCAACGAAGAATTTTCAATCGCCTCCAACATCACAGAGCTTGCCACACTGCTCATTCCCCTCATCTCGCTGGGCATCGGCGAGGCGGTCTTCCGCTTTGCAATGGACAAAACCTACCGCGAAAGCGAGATCTTCACGCTCGGCTTCGTTGCCATTGCCATCGGCAGCATTTTAATTCCGCCGCTTTCCGTGCTCTTTTTCACGATCGACTATTTCAAAGGATACGTCTGGCTTCTTGTCGTCTACGTCCTTGCCTCGTCGATCCATACCAACTGTTCGCAATTTATCCGCGCCAAAGCAATGTTCCGCCTTTACGCCGCGCAAGGTATTTTAAACACCCTTCTGACAATCGGGCTGAACGTTCTCTTTCTCATTCCCTTGAAAATGGGTGTCGTAGGCTACGTGCTGTCAGTTGCGCTCGCCGATATTTTTTCCTCGCTCTTTCTCGTTTTTACGGCAAAGCTCTGGCGCTATTTCGATCTTCGCGCCATCCGTAAAAGCACTTTAAAAACCATGCTCGTATATAGCCTGCCGCTCATTCCCACGACGGTTTCGTGGTGGATCACCAACGTCAGCGACCGCTATATGATCACCTATATGCAGAGCGATGCAATCAACGGTCTATACGCCGCCGCCTATAAAATCCCTACGCTTTTAATGGTACTCATCGGAATTTTCAACTCGGCGTGGAAATATTCCGCCGTTGAAGAAAAAGACAAAGCGGATAATGCCGCGTTTTTTTCACAAGTCTACGAGTCCTTTCACACACTGCTCTTTCTCGTGGCAGGCGGTATTACCCTGTTTTCCCGCGCCTTATCGCATATAATGTTTGGCGAAGATTTCCGCGCGGCGTGGGTGTATATCCCCGTTTTAACCGTCGCCATGACGTTTTCCGCCCTCTCGTCCTTTACGGGAACGGTCTTCATCGTCGAAAAAAAAAGCAAATATTCGCTCTATACCTCGCTTCTCGCAGCAGGGGTGAATATTATTTTGAATTTTATCCTCATTCCCCGCTTCACTACCGAAAAATTCGGCGCAATGGGCGCGGCAATTGCCACGCTTATCGCTTACGTGATTATGTTTCTTTCGCGCCTCATCCTGTCGGTGCGTCTCATCGGCTACCGCCCACGCATCGTTATGACGGCATCGAACACCGTTCTGCTTGCCGCCATCGCCCTGTCCGTCACGCTTGAGGTAAAAGGATGGATCGCACTTTCATCAGGACTTTTCCTCCTTTTGACCGCCGTCAATTACCGCGGACTGTCATCGACCGTCAAAACTTTTCTTCTGAAAAAGCATTAAGTAAGAAGGATGAGGACTGCAAGCAAAACAAGAACGCTCTCGCTGTCAAGCCCCGTACCCATGAGAAACAAAAGAGCGCCAATGAGGGTCAGCTCGTCGTAAAGATCGCTCTGTTTCTTGACCTCATCTTTTTCTATACCTGTTTTTTCCAAAACTGCCGCCGCCTCACGCGCGGCATCCCCATCCCCGCCGTCAGACGCGGAAATAACCGGGACGGCATCCTCACGATACAAGGGCGCGAGCAGATACCCGATAAAACCCTTATTTAGCGGCGCTCTGCGCCGCGTATCCCCCTGATGCCATTCCTTCTGTCCCAAAGCAAGCGTTTTGTCTTCTTCGCTGATCGAAAACGCCTCCTCCTTCGTGGGCGCAAAGAGAACGCCGCTGTAACCGGGCGGCGTTTTGCGGTAAAACCGTCTTGCGTACATCGTTCTACCCCCTTAACTCCTCGGCAAGCTCGACAATCTCAAGGATTTTCAAAACCATTTCGAGCTTTGGCCGCTTATCCTCGCTGACGTAGAGCATCAGCGCTTCAACAAGCTTTTTATGCTTATGCATATCGCCGCGCTTCCCGTGTGATACGGCAGAAGAAGGCGCAGGCAACAGCGCTGCCGCTTCCTCAGGTGGCGCACTCTCACTCTTGGCAACACCCGAAAACCCCTCGGCGAGTTTTCCTGCCATCGACAAAACCGACGATAACAGCTCGGGATTTGCCATCAGATTACCGAGAATACCGTCAAGCTGAAAAGACGAGTCCATACAATTCCCTCCTAATCCTTCTTTTCGATCGCCGATAAGATCTCGGATGCCTTTTTATCGCCCACCGCCGCCACAATGCGCGCAAGATCGCGATCGCTCGCCCGTGTAAGCATCACGCGCATAGCAGGCGCGTTTGCTGCCATTTTCCGGGCGCGCTCCTCCGAAAGTCCCATGGCGCGCACTACCCGATAGATCATATCGCCAAGCGTTTTTTCATCAAGCGCTTCAAGCTTTTTTCTGTCAATTTCCATACCGTTTACCTCATTTTAGAAAATATCGCCCTATCGGCGTTTAGTACAGTATATGCAAAATCACAAGGACGGTTCGTATGACCATCATCGTTTTTTCCGACTCCCACGGCAGTGACTTTGAAATGGCAGATATCATCCGCCGACAGAAACGCTATGCCGACTGCTTTTTACACCTCGGCGACGGCGCGGTAACCTTTCTCGAGCTTTGCGACGACATGAACGTGCTTGGTTACGCAGTCAAAGGAAACTGCGACTTTTTCTTAAAAGGCCGCGATATTCCCACAAAGCGCGTACTGACACTCGGGGGCATATCCTTTTTCCTTGCTCACGGTGATGCGTATGCGGTCAATTGGTCAACCGACAACCTCGTTCGCGCCGCCAAAGAACAACAGTGCAAGGTTGCGCTCTACGGCCACACCCACGTTGCAGACGAGCGCTACCTGCCGCCGCTTGACGAAAATGACACGCCGATATACGTTTTCAATCCCGGCAGCATCGCCCGTCCGCGCGACGGCAAAGCTGCCTACGGCAAAATCGACACTGACGGCAAAAATATTCTGTTTCATATCGTGAGGTTGTCATAATGCAATACCGACTTCCGCAAAAAAGATTTTTGCCTATACTGCTTATAGGCGCGTTTCTCTCTGCTGCCATCGCCTTTTATATTCTCTCGCGGCAAAACGCCTTGCTCATGCTTCTCTTTCCCTGTATCACTGCCGCTCTGATCGTCGCTTCGCTTTATACCGTCGGACGTTTTCTCGCCTTCGGTACGCTCTATCGACTTGGCGACGATTATACCGATCTCACCTTCACGGTCTTTCGCATCCGCGAGACAAGCTCAACACCGATTGCCGCGATCGAGCTACACGGACACGAAAAGCTGATCTTACTCGACAAAACAGGTAAAAAGCTGCTCAAAAAACAAAAAAGGCTTGGCGTTTTCACGGCAAACCTCATTCCCGACGGCTGCTATGCCCTCACCTGTGAAATTGACGGCACAACGGGATATATTCTGCTTGAACTGGATCACTATGCCAAAAAAGCAATTGAAGAGCGTATCGCGCGCGCCAAAACCATCTATTCGGTAGATAGCAACTGACAAGGAGTTTCTATGACAACCTTACTGCTTAAACTTTTCGTAAAGGATTATCAAAACACCAAAAACGCGAAGGTCCGCGCGCGCTACGGCACATTTGCAGGAACGGTAGGCATCGTAACCAATCTCGCGGTATCACTTGCCAAGCTGATCGTCGGCATACTCGCCGCAAGCGTTTCGGTCATTGCCGATGCCGCCAATAATCTGACCGATGCCGCAAGCTCGGTCGTCACCCTTGTCGGCTTCAGACTGTCGGGAAAACCCGCCGACCGCAAGCACCCCTACGGTCACGCGCGTATCGAATATTTAACGGGACTCATCATTTCCTTTTTCGTGTGTATTTTAGGCATTACCTTTCTGAAAGAGTCTGTCACTAAAATTTTCTCACCAAGCCAAAGCGATTTTTCAACCGTCTCTCTCACTATTCTCGGCATTTCGGTCGCCGCTAAACTCTGGCAGGGCTTTTTCTACCGCACGCTATCAAAAAAAATTGCCTCCAACTCGCTGAAGGCATCAGCACAGGACAGCTTTAACGATGTCATTGCCACCACCGCCGTTTTCGCGGGCGCAATGATCACAAAACTCACTGCACTGAATCTCGACGGCTATATCGGTACGGCAATCGCCCTCTTTATTCTTATTTCGGGCATCAGGCTTGTGATCGAAACCGCATCTCCCCTGCTCGGTGTCGTTCCCGAGGAAGAAACGGTCAAAGCGCTTTCCGAAAAAATCCTCTCGTATGAGGGTGTCATCGGTATGCACGATATGATCATCCACAGCTACGGCGCAAACCGCATCTTCTGCTCGGCGCACGTCGAAGTGCCCGCCGAGGAAAGCGTGATGAAAAGCCACGACCTCATCGACAATATCGAGGAGGACGTATACGCCGAAATGGGCATTCAGCTCGTAATTCATTTAGACCCCGTCACAACGGGAGACGAACGCATCGAAGCAATGAAAAAAAGTCTTGCCGGGATTCTCCGAAACCTCTCGTCCGGTCTCCATTTCCACGATTTTCGCGCCGTATTCGGCATTACGCACGACAATATCATCTTTGACGTCGTTCTGCCCATGGAATTCAAGATGACCGACAACGACGTCATTGCCGCCGTCAATACCGCCTTCACCGACCTCTATCCCAAAGCCATCTGCAAAATCAAGATCGACCGCGATATGAACGGCATGACGTAAAAACAAGAAAACTTCTGATTCTGACTTTTCTCTTAAGGTTTTTTGGAGCTTTTTGAAAAAATTTCCCCCATACCCCCGCAAAAACTTTCAGACTGTGTCTTTACAGTGTTCTTCTTTCCCGTCCCGAAGGTCTTTGAATAGACTTTTCGCGGGTGCTTTTTGAAAAATTACCGTGTTCTTCTTACCTGCATCGTCAAACGGCAAGGAGAAAATATCAACCGTTGGTTGCTCCATCTGTCAACCGTTAGTTGCGACTATTATAAATTACGACAATTATAATGCCAAACAAAAAAAAACAGCTCGGTGCAAAGAGCATTGCACCGGGCTGTTTTATTACTTTTTCCGAAATCTTGCGCGGTTTTTAAAAATAAAGCCGCGAAGCTGTTTTTTGTGATGGCAAAGCTTTTCCTTGCAATTTACACAAGCAAGCGAACCGTTCGTACGCTCGGAAAAGCGCTCGGGATAAAGGCGTACCGTAATTTCCCAACGAAGAAGGATAAGAAGCGATAGCCCAAGAAGGCTATACGTATAAAGCGTCGGGATAAAGACAAAGGGTGTAAACATCATTGCAAAATCCCAATTATAGATACGGCAAACGGTACAGCAACGGTTTTTCATAATCCACGTCTGAAAGGGACAGAAGAAAAGAATGCAAATCATATCGCAAACACCGTAAAACAGGCTGACGAGAACAAGAATGCCCTCATCGACAATATGCGTATAGTAAAGAACGCCGATCACAGCGTTCAATAAAATCCAACTGAGCGCTGCAAAAAAAGTGCGCCACGACGATTGCAGACGCGGCTCGCTTTCCGCGGTCGGCAGAAAGCTTTTTTGAAACTGCTTCTGACAGCCCATGCTTTCAAGACGCGAGGGAAAAAACCGGCAAGCCATTTCAAAGGCGTAAATAATCCAGATAACCGCGAGAATATAGGTTTTCTTCTCAAAACCGAGAAAAATACCGTCAGCTTCATGATGGCGGCTGAGTATATACAAAACAATCGCGGCAAAAAAAAGAAGCGCGCGCAAAAAAAGCTTCACGTAATGCGTCGCTGAGATTAAAGACAACTTTTTCCTTCTTTGTTTCACATAAAGACCGCCCTTCTGTTGTATTTCAATATATGCCGTATTATAACACAGGAATTTCCAAAAAGCAAGACGAAATCAATCGAAATTTTCACCTCTCTATTATCGGAAAGCCCTTCGAAAACCCTTCTGACTGCGTTTTCCCGATTTTGTTATTGCCCTGTCCGGAAAAAGTTTTGTGCATGCGGAGGCTTTTTTCAAACAGCTTCCTCACATCAATATATCTCAAGTTAGCCATGCGTTTCATCAAAACGAAAAACCGAAGGATTTTAAAAATCCTTCGGTTTTTTAATAAAACGAATTATGAACCGAGAATAAAGCCTGCGTCGCAAAGGTCTACGTTATCACAGGTAATGCCGTCGCCTGCATCGCCGAATTCAATCTTGATCTGCGTAGCGCCCGTGGGAATTTCCACACGGATCTGCTCATACTGTCCCCGACCGAGCGTTGCGGTAGTATACATCAACTGACCGTCAATATAGATCTTAACGATCGTCGATGCCTTGTAATTTTGGGTGGCATTATTATAAACGGAGTCGTCAATACCGGCAACACCGACAAATTCGGTTGCATTTTCGGGAATATTATAAACAAATTCAGCATTTGCGTTTGCGCTGATACCGTACTCAAACTTCGTACCTGAATTTACATCCCAACCACCGAGCGAAAGCGTGGTACTGTTCATACTCTTATTATAGGTGCAGCTACCCCAATCGGTTCTCGACGAAACAGGCTTGTTACCGAGATATACGTCAGGCGTCAAGGAATGAACATCATTTCTGACGCCGATGCTAATCGTCCTGACAACCGAGGTCTTTCCCGATGCGCTGATCGCGATCACCTTTAACGTGGTGCTGTCGGTCATAACAATAGGTGCTGTGTAAAGCGCAGAGGATGCCGTGGGCGTAGTGCCGTCAACCGTATAATAGATCTTTGCGCCCTCAAGCGTAGGTGTCAGCGTAAGCGTCGTTTCACCGTCGCCGTAAACAACGGAATAATCGGCTGCAATGTATTCAATCTTATTGAACTGATAGGAAAGCTCCGTACCCTTGCCATCACCCTCTGTGATCGCCACACGGAGAAGCGCGGTATCACTCAGCGAAATGGTTTCACCCGCCGTGATTGCCGTTGCGCTCGTCATAGGATCACTGCCGTCAATCGTATACTTTACGACTGCGCTTGCCGATGCCGTCTTAACGGTGATCGGACCTGTGATCTCGCCGCCGTGCTGGCTGATCGAGAGCTTCGTGATCTGGAATACGTAGCCGCAACCGTTACGGATCGTGCCGAGGTCGAGAACGGTATCCTTCGTTACAACCTGCGTCATCTGATTTTTAACAGAGGTCGACTGATCCACCCAACCCGTGAGGAGATATTCACCGTCGCCGAGAATCCCGGAAAGATCAACCTTTGCCGAAATACCGGTTGCAGAAACGATACCGCCGATATACCATACGCCGTCCTTTTCCTTGGCAAGCGATACGTAAGAGCCGATCTGACCGTCAAGGAAGACCGTCTGATCCCATACGGTGGGGATCGCGCGGATCATTTCGAGCGCGGGATTATTCATAATGTCTTCGGGGGCGGTGGCAATGACCATCAGAGGAGAATCCAGCACAACGAGAGATGCGATCTGCATCGCCGTATTCACGTCAGGCGTAAAATCTGCGTGGCCGGACAAAAGACGGGTATAATACTGCGCGGTAATATATGCCGCTTGCGTAGTAATAGCACTTCTCGACACATTCTCAAGCCCGCGGATGCCTTCGCGTGTCAATTCATTGGGATACAAAACCGAATACGCAGTCGGCTTATGCACACCGTGGAAGTTCACGATAACGTGATTTGCCATACCTTCTTCAAGTATAGCCGTCTGGATGAGATGCGTATCAGACTCGGATTCAGGATCGAAGAAATCGAGCTTGATACCCGACAGGTGCAGATCGGCAATCTGTTTCATAACCGATTTAGCCTGCGCCTCGTTGGTAATGCGAAAACCGTTGCGATTCGCTACCGTAGCCCAGAGAATCTGCTTGACGTTATTATCCTCGCCGAGAAGACCGAGTTCGAGAAGCTTATCCTCGTAATTTTCCCAGCTAAGATAGCCTTCGTCAATGATATTATAGGCAAAGCCGAGCTTTGCCGCGTTCAGCGTATAGGTGATCTGAGAGTCAAAGGCAACACCTTCGTTCATCCAGGACCATACGCTCTTACCGGACGTAATCCAATCCGTATCGGTGTAAGAAGATGTCGTACCTTCCATGCCGAGCGCCGTGTGATAAATGTTATGATTGTTAACGATGTCGCCAAGTTCGGTAGCATAGTTAATCACACGCCAACCGGTGATAATATCACCCGTGGCGGTATAAGTATCAAAATCCTTGCCCGAGGTCCACGAGCCCACCACCTTGAAGATGCCGTCGTCACCGGTCGAAGCAAAGCAAGTACCGATATAGTTGCCGGCCTGAACGTATCCCTCCATCAGCGAAACATAGCCCGCATCGTTTGCAAGCTCAATCATCAGAGGACCGGTCAGCTTATCGGAGGTCGCGATGCTCGCATAATTCGAGGACTTGATCACCGACTCATAGCAGTCGCTGTTCGTACCGTACCATACCTTGCCGATATTCTGAACGGCAAAAGCAGTTTCCTCGCCCGAAACAACACGCAAGCGACTCGTGGCAGGCAGATTGTAGCGGAACGCAACGCCGTTGTCGTAAAGCTTGATCTCGATGGCAAATTCATAAGTGCCGCTCTGCATTGTTACGGTTGCCGCAACACAGTGATCGGTCATAACCGAAAACGTACCGAGATGCTCGTAGCTGACCTTCAGTTCCTTAGCGGTAACATCCTTGAAGGTGGCATTCGCGAAACCGCCGAAATTGGTGGAAATAATGCCCATCACCGACTCGCCAATCACCGTCGTGCCCTCTTTGGTAGCAAGGGTGTATACGATGTCACCGTCGGCATTCTTACCGAGCGTCATCACAAGCTTGTCTCCAAGACTCGTTACAGTAACGCCGTTTTCATCCTTCGATACGATGTCGTCCGGAACAGGCCCAATCACGGGAGCTTCCGTCGTGGTAACTGTATCGGAATTTGTCGTCTGATCAGTAGTGCTTGCCGTCGTATCGTCATTACCGCCGCACGCTGCCAAAAGCGCAAGACTCGTAATAACAAGAAGAGCAAGCATCAAAACAAGAATCTTTTTCATAAAAACTCCGTTCTGTCGCTTCGCGACTTAAAATTGTTGATTCATTATAGCACAGGTATACAAAAATTGCAACCTCTAAACGCTATTTTTTTTAAAAAATTGCGATAAAATTTAAATTCAACAGTAAATTAAAAGGATCAGACGGCTTTTTTACCTGAAAAATACCGTTTACCCCCACGAAACGCCGCTCGCATCAAGAGACGCTGTAGAAGAAGCTGCCGATTTCACAACGGCGGATTTATCACCGTAAGTCACGACGAGTGCCGACGTGATCGAAACGGGCATTCTGACGGTCACCGTCACACCGTCAATCTGAGCGACTAAATACTGTCCGCTTTGTAAAACAAGCTGCGTTGATTTGCCGTAAGTGTTAAACTGACCGGAGCTTGTTGCCTCGTCTGACATACCGCCGCGCGGCATAATCGCCACAACGCAGCCCGCCGTATAGGTGTAGCCCTTTTCGGTATCAATGGCGGAATTCATAGAGGAATTCGAAATCACGACCGTTTTACCGCCGGAAAAGACAATGCCGACGCTCTGCGTGCGGCTGTTCGAGTCAATGCCGTCACCCGTACAGTTGATATATACCGTACCGCCCGCGATCTCAATAGCCGTTCCCGACGTAGTCGTGGCGTTGATACCGTCATCCTTGGCATTCACCGAAACAGAGCCGCCAAGGATCGACACCGTCGTACCCTCAATACCTTCATAAGAATCCGTCACCGTCACGCTGCCGCCCGTTATGCTCAGCTTGCCGTCGGCGTGCAAACCGTCGTCATTGCTGTAAACCGTGACTGTTCCGCCGTTTACCGTTACGTCGCCCGCAGGAGCAGCGCCGTTTCCGAGCGCCTGAGAGCCACCCGCGTGAAGCGCGTCGTCGTATGACTTGATCGTAACCGTCCCCGCTTTGACCGTCAGCGCGTTCGCCGCCTTGATACCCTTGGTCGAATAATCGCTCTTATCAGAATTACCGTCGCTTGTACCGCCCGGACGGCTTCCTCCACTCTGCGCGTTCGTGGTGTAGTTCGTCCACGAAAGCGACAACTGATTACCCCGGCGCGACAGCGCAAGCGTGTCGTTTGACGTATTCGGTGTCAGATAATCGGAGCGCATTTCATAGGTTTCATCCTGTCCCTGCGCCATACCCGACGAATACACGAAAAGCTGCATTTTTTCATAGCCCGTCATTTTGGGAAAGGTGTAGTAATAATAACTCGTAAAGCCGCCCGACGTCTTGGAATGATACGCGGCATTCACAAAAACGTACTCACCGTCGGAATTGTAATACTTAACCGAGTAAGAATAGGTGTTTTTAGAATAACGGATATAGTAAACGTCCGATGAATTTCCCGTTACCTCGTCGGAATAGTTGGAATATTTGTCAGTGTAGATATTCAGAACGGTCGCGGCATCGTCTATCACAACGTCATAAGCGGCATCAATGCCGTCGCAAGCGGCATAGACGGTATGCGTACCGCCCGACACGGCGATTGTTCCCTGCTGTTTTCCCTTTGACGAAAGACCGCTGTTTTCGGTTTTAATGCCGTCACCCGCCGTCGCAATCAGCGTAGTCGTACCGCCGATCAGCGTAACACTGTCGTTTCCCTTTAAAGCGTTATCGGAGCAGGAAACGAAAAGCGTAAGATTCTTAACGGTAAGATCGTCCTTGGTGCGAATCCCCTTATTCTTTTCAGACACGACCGTAAGCTCACCCTTGCCGCAAAGCGCAAGATCGACCGCCGAATAAATAGCCGAAGCATACTGCGTTATATCAGCAGCGTCAACCGCCTCGCGCGTATCGTAAATATAATTAACGGTATCTTTTTTCGCCTTGATCGAAACCTCATCGCCGCTTAAAACAACAATCGGACTCGTTTTATCCGAGACGAGCGAAAGACCCGAAAGCTCAAGCTCAAATTGATAAGTCTCCCCGACGTTGATAACGATATTACCCTTGAAGTTACCCGAAACGGCATACGAGGTCGCCTCATTCACCGCCGTGAAGGTCAGGGTTGAACCAACGAGTGTATAAGCATTTTCAGTTCCCGACAGACATTTTACCGTAATTTCGCCCGACTCGCCCTCAAAATAGCCGTCGTATGCGCCCGTATCCTTGATTTCATCGCCAAAAGTCGTGTCGCCGTCTCCAAGATCGGCGGAATCGCCCGGTTTTTCGGAATCAACGGGATTTCCCGCCGTTACCGGCGCGGAAGACAAGCCCGCACCGTCCGGACCGGAAGGGTTTTCCGTCAATTCAACAACCGTCGTAAGCTGCGCGCCGCACCCCGTCAACAGTATCAGAATAAGCAATAAAGAAAGCAGTCTTTTCATAGAATCTCCTGCATCAAGCATTCATAAAAAATCAATTTGAACGTTTCCGTCTTTGTTAGTTAGTATATCACTCTACTTTTAATAAAATCTAACGAATATTTGAATTTTTTGTGACAAAAGCGCAGTTTTGATACACAAACCCTGACAAATCGGGATTTATCGGCGCGCGGGGCGTTTTTTTTAAAGAAATTCCGCATAAAAGTTCCAAAATTATTAAAAACTTATTGACAAAAGATTACGGCAATACTATAATTAAAGGTGTAATTTTTCCTGGTAAAGAAAGGATTTTCCCATGAAACGCTTACTTTTTATAGCACTCGCGCTTCTGATCGCCGTTACACTCCTTGCCGCCTGCGGCGACAGTGAAACTACTACCCAATCGACAACGTCCGCCGAAGGATCTACAACTCCTGAAGTCACCACGACGGAGAGCATCACCACAACTGAGAGCATCACCACGACGGAAAGCATCACCACAACGGCTGAAATCACAACAACCGCCGTAAACGTCATTACCACCACCGAGCCCCGGACCGAAAACACCGACCCCGAATACGAGCTTTTTATTCTTAATGACCGCGTGGACGCCTATCTCAACGAAAATGCCGAGCCGAGCATCGTTGACTGGATCGAATTCTCGGATAATTGGCGTCTCAACACCGGCTACGGCACGCGCTTTATCGGCGGCGACGAGCATTGGGTAGGCAGTTCAATTCTTGAAGCAGGCGAAGAAGCTACCTGTACCATCACCTTCTTCGGAACAGGCATTGCACTTTACGGTCACACCTGTCCCCAAGGCGGTATGGCAACCATCACCATTGACGGTGTCGTACAGGAGGAGCTTGCAGACTTCTATACGCCAAGCCGCGTGGAAGCGCTCAACGGCAAGCATTCGGGAACGCTCGCACCCTTTTTCGTCATTGAAAATCTTGAAAACGCCATACATACCATCGTTATTACCTTTGTGCACGGAGAGACCAATCCTGCCCAGACAGGAAACGCCGAAATCGGTATGGACTACGCCGTCGTCACAAGAATCGTCGGCACGGAACCCTCGATGACTGAATAATTTGCCCTAACGTAAAATATTGTTTCATCAAGAAAGGATGTTTCCATGAAACGCTTACTTTTTATAGCACTCGCGCTTCTGATCGCCGTTACACTCTTTGCCGCCTGCGGCGACAGTGAAACTACTACCCAATCGACAACGTCCGCCGAAGGATCTACAACTCCCGAAGTCACCACGACGGAAAGCATCACCACGACGACACCCGTCACCCTCTATGAAAGCTTCATTTTAAATGACAACCCCGAATCCTATGCGCAAGAGGGAGCGCAGCCCGGCACAAACGATACCGTCACCTTCTCATCACATTGGGCACAGAGTACGGGCTACTCCACACGTTTCATTGCGGGCGACGAGCATTGGATCACCACCAGCCAATGCTCTGCCGACAGAACGGCAACAATTACCATTAATTTCATCGGTACGGCAATCGAGCTGTACGGTCACACCGGCTCAACCGGCGGTATGGCGCTGATTACCGTTGACGGCGTCGAACAGGAAGATCTTGCCGACTTCTACACCTCCTCCCGTATCGAAGCGAAAAACGGAAAATATACCGGTACGCTTGAACCCTTCTTCACAATCGACGGGCTTGCAAGCGGCGAACACGAAATCGTCGTGACCTTTATCACGAGCCAGACCAACCCGAATCAGTCGGGTAAGCCCGAGCTTGCCTTCGACTATGCAAAGATCACGCGCGTCGTCGGCTCGAATCCCACGGCAAACAGCGATATTCCCGCCATCGAGGGTGTATTTGAAGGCTCAATCAGCAGTCCCTATCAGTACGCCTACACCGACGATTACCAAAAAATCTATGAAAGCTTTACGACGGACGGCACGGTCACAACCAAGACCTTAAAGCTGTTCCAGAGCGACGTAATCAACTCCAAAATTGATCTTCTCATCGGCAAGAGCGGCGCCGCGCTCACCGCAAAAGCAGAAAATTTCAAGACTGAGGATGGCAAGACGCTGCCCACATCAGTCTTTACTCTATCCTTCCTCGACAGCGTTCTTGACCACGAAAGCAACCGCCGCGTTTACGACGTACTCGGTGATAGCAGCAAAATCTTCAGCGACAAGACCTACGGCGTCCTCTGGATTGAGGTCGCTACCGCCAAGGACACCCCCGCAGGCGTCTACAACGGCAAGATCACGGTATCGGGCAGCGGTCATTCGATCAGCTTCGACTATACCGTTGAGGTAACCGCGCTCGATCTTTCGACAGCAGATGCCTCGCTCACCAACGAACTTTGGCTCTATCCCTATTCCGCTTGCCGCTACTATTCGGGCAAATCGGTTTCCGAATATTTCGGAACTGACCACACCAACTCGAACAAGACCTCGCTTCGTAACGTATACCTTGAAGACAAATACTTCCCGCAGCTTGCCGCGCAAATTCAACTTTACGCCGAGGCGGGCGGCGATATCATCACCGCAACCGTAATGGACGACGCCTGGAATAACCAGACAACCGACCCCTATCCGTCGATGGTCAAATGGACAAAGAACGCCGACGGAAGCTGGAGCTTTGACTACACCGACTTTGATAAGTGGGTAGAGCTTAACATCGCAAACGGCGTTGACGGTCAGATCCATTGCTACTCGCTGGCAAGCTGGAACGAAGCAATCATTTACCGCGACACAAACGGCACCAACAAGAAACTTGCCTGCCCGATCGGTGAAAGTACGTGGAAAAGCGTATGGACGGCGTTCCTTACCGACTTTATGAAGCACGTCAAGGAAAAAGGCTGGTTTGATATTACCTATCTTTCGATGGACGAAAGAAGCACCGAGATCATTGCCGCCGTCTGCGAACTGGTCAACAGCGTCAAGGACGAAAACGGAAAATCCTTCCGTATGTCGATGGCAATCAACCGTCTGTACTCGATCGACTACTTTGATTATTTTGAAAATCTTTCAATTTCTTCCTCTCAGCGCGAAAAACTCGGCACACTCGTTGCCGACCGCACCGCGAAGGGACTGACGACCACCTTCTACACCTGCGGCGCAACGGCAGGATCGCTCCGCAACGAACCCTATCAGACTCTCGATTTCTTCTATTTCCTTGCAAAGAACGGCTGCGACGGCTATCTGCGTTGGGCGTTCGATGCCTACGTCGAAAATCCTCTGGAGGAAACGACTCACCATAAATTCGTAGCAGGTGACGTCAGCCTCATCTATCCTGATGACCTCGACGACGAAAATCCCACCGTCAAATCGTCGGTACGCTATCAGATCATCATCGAAAGCTACAAAAATATGTGCGCCCTTGAAGCCATCAGCTCGATATCCGAAAGCGCCCAGAGGAACGTAGCCGCGCTCCTTCGTCTGTATAACAGCTATTCCTCTCAACAGGAAAAAATCGCAACCAATATGGACGAAAAGGTTTATAATCTCGCGCAATCGCTTTTGCAGTAATATAACCCAATAAAACCAAAACCGTGATGCCCATCGGCATCACGGTTTTTGTATAAATAAATCTAAATTTATTTTTTCCCAACCGCCTATCCAAGCTCAATCTCGGCAACAAGCGGCTTGTGATCAGACGTAACGATATCGACGGCGGCAACCGACAGCGTTCTGAGTGCCCCCTTTGTCATAATATAATCAATCTTTTTTTGCGGCGCATGACTCGGAAAAGTGTAAAGAGGAGCATCCGTCACGTCGGCGGTATCGGAAAACCGTCCCTTTAAAAACGCGATCGCGGAATCATCGGGCGTTACGTTGAAATCACCCATCAGCATAAGCGGCGCCGTATACGCCTCCGCAAGCGAAGTAACCGTCTCGGAAGCAAGGCGTATTTCATCCTCATTTAATCCGAAATGCGTAACAATCACGCCGATTTTCCTTCCCTTCACGTCAAGACAGGCTTCAAGCGCTACACGGTTTTCATAGCGAGCGCCCGCCGTCCGCTTGTTTGGCGGAACAACGATGGGATGCAGTTTTACAGACAAAATCGGAAAACGCGAGAGAAGCGCATTACCGTATTCCCCGCCCGCGTGATCAATGGCGCGCGCAAAGGCACAGTGATAGCCGAGCCGCTCGGCAAGTACCCTCGCCTGATGACATAACCCCTCTACCTTTTCCTGATTGCGCACCTCGTTCAGTCCGCAAATATCAAGCGCCATCTCACGAAGGGCGCGCTCGGCCAGCGAGAGATCGACAACGTCCTCGCCTGTCTTCCGCTTTCTCGGAAAATCCGCCCCGTGAAGAATGTTATACGTACCCACACGCAAAGGCATCGGTTTTTTTTCTTCCATATAATCATCACTCCTTTTTTATATCATATCACGTTCTGCGCCAAAAATCAACCGTACCCAAGCACTATCTGCCCTCACCTGTCGAAAAAGAATAATTCTCGTAAACACATTAAAAATCTTCCGATTTTTTAACATTTTTTCGAAAAAATATTGATTTTTTTCAAAATATATCATATAATAACTTAGTTGCATCTTCGTGTGCGGTCTGTTCCCCTGCCTCCGAAGACCTGCGTATTCACCAAAAACACATTACATTTCACCACCATCACAGGAGACACACAATGAAAAACACCACCCCTTGTATTGATATCACCGAAAAAGGCATCACCAAAGAAGCATTTGACGCTCATCTCAAAGATTTCGTCACCACAAAACTTTATCCCAACAAAATCACACAGATCGGCACAGTTGATGGCGTTGAATATCAGCTTACCATCCGTCTGACCAGATGGACGGGCAGAACGACACCTGAACAGATCGTCGTCCTTTCAAGACTGTTCTGGGCAAACTATCCCAAAATGTATAAACGCTTCGGAGCTGCCGGCGAAAGTCCCACGCAGATCACCCTCGACATTGAAAACCGCGGCTACGGTATCGCATGGAACGCAGGCAAGCTCGTTCATTTACATGACGGCTGGCTTGAAAAATGGCAGAATGACTACGACTGTATCACGCACGAGCTGGCACACGCCATCCAGAACGGTTGGAGCGACGAAACCTGTGAATACGACGGCTTCATTGAGCGCTTTGCCGATGCCTGCCGTTTTCTCTACGCCTTCAACAACGGCGAGTATAACGACTTCGGCTGGCAGATGCAGACAATCGACAAAGAGCCCGCAAGAGCTGACTCGGTACGCTTCCTCGTTTGGTTTGACTACTTCTACTCCACCCCCGACAACGACCTTCTTCTCAACTTCTTCAAGGTCTGCCGTTCGGAAAAATACCCCGCGGCAAATTGGAACGAGGCGTGGGCTGAGATCTTCAAGGGCTCGGCGCTCGAAGGCCGCGATATCGACGATATCTACGAGGAATTTGCCAAAAGCGAGTTTGCAACGCTCTCAACAAAAGGCAAGAATGGAACCTCTCCCCTTCTCGACAGGT
Organism: uncultured Ruminococcus sp.; assembly: GCA_964460165.1. Taxonomy (GTDB): domain Bacteria; phylum Bacillota; class Clostridia; order Oscillospirales; family CAG-272; genus UBA1740. The sequence continues at coordinate 26,897 of CAYWPS010000004.1, forward strand.
ACGACGTCCGCCGTTATACAAAATAATCGGAAAATATATAAACCCAATAACCAAAAAACCTTTCGCCTGAGCGAAAGGTTTTTTCTTTGTCGAAAACTGCAAAAACTCTCATTTACCTCTTTTTCTGAAATAATCACAGTATGGATCAATTCCAGCAAACGCCGTTACCGTCAAGCGCAGCGGAAGACGAGCTTGCGGAAGAAACGGATGCGGAGCCGCTGCCCAGATAGATTGCCATAGCAGAAGACATACTGCACGGCATTTTTAAAGTAACAACGGTTTTTGAGCTAACCGTTACGGTCACATACGAGCCGGAAGACAAGCTGACCGACTTTTTTGTCATTGCAGAGGAATTGTTACATTTTGTTGCCTCGGTTGTCATACCGCCGCTCGGCATAAGAGCCAGAACCGAACCGCCTGTGTAAGAATATCCCGCCTCGGTGTCAATAGAGGAGTTTCCGCTGGAGGTAGAGATGACCACGACGTTGCCGCCTTCAAATACGATACCGCTATACGACGTTCTGCTGTTGGAGTCAATACCGTCTCCGCCTGCGTAGATATAGACTGTTCCTCCGCTGATTCTGATTCCCGTTCCCGATGTTGCGGGGGAATTCATTCCGTCGTCGGAAGAAACGATTGATACACTTCCGTCAGTAACGTGAATATACGCGCCTTCAAGACCCTCATAACATTTCGTAATACCAACAGAGCCTCCCGAAACAATCAGAGTTCCATCAGCATGTATACCGTCGTCGGCGGAATAAAGTGTCAGCGTGCCGCCGCTGACAGTTACGTTACCGGTCGGAGTTGCGCCATTTTCCAGCGTTGTATCGGCGTTGGCGTGAATGGCATCGTCGTACGCTTTAATATTAACGGTTCCTGCACTGATCGTAATGGCGTTGCCTGCCTTCAGCCCCTTTGTCGAGTAATCGCCTTGGTTACTGTTTCCGTCTTGCGTGCCGCCCATGCCGCCCATACCGCCCATACCACCCATACCGCCGGAGGACGATGTCGTATAATTGGTCCAACTGAACGAAAGTGAGTTTCCTTGCTGCGACAGGGCAAAGGTATCATATGCGGTATTCCAAGTGAGATAATCCGAACGTACGATATAGTTTTCTTCCGAGCCCTGCGTCTGCGAGGACGAGTACATATAGAACCTAAAACTGCTATAACCGCTCTCTGCGGAAACGGAATAGTAATAATACGTACTCCATCCGCTTGAGACACTCGTATAATACTCGGCGTTTGCCCACTTGAAGTCGGTATCGCTGTTATACCATTTGATCGAATACTTATAGCTCTTACTTGTAAATCTGATATAATAGGTATTTCCCGAGGTAACGGTTACCTCCTCGGAATACTCGGAATACTGATCGGTATAAACATTCAGGGAAACAGTTGCCTCACTTTCGTTTATCACAATATCGTAAGCGGCATCAATTCCGTCACACGCGGCGTAAATATCAATCGTGCCGCCGAGAAGTTCCACCGTTCCGCGTTGGTTTCCCTTGTCGGAAACGTCTGTATTTGAAGTCTTGATGCCATCACCGCGCGACGCGATCAGCTTCAGCGTTCCGCTTTTCACGGTAACGCTGTCGTTTCCTTTGAGAGCATTATCCTCACAGATAACCGTGAGGGTAAGATTTTTGATTTCAAGATCGTCCTTGGTATGAATGCCTTTGTTATTCTCGGATTTTACGGTAAGCGATCCCTTGCCGCCGATTTCAAGATCACATTCTGCATGGATTGCGCCCGCATATTGCGTTTCATCATCCTCCGTAACAGCCTCTCGCAGATCGTAAATGAAATTATCGTACTCTTTTTTTGCCGTCAACGTAACCTTATTTCCGCTGAGGATTGTAATAGGACTGTTATCCTCGCACGATACCGTAAGCCCTTGCATTTCAAGCTCGAATTTATAATCATCACTCACGTCAATCACGATATTTCCAATCAATTCACCCGAAATTGCATATACAGAATCTGCCGTGATCGAACTGAAAGTGATCGTCGTTCCGTCAATCGAATAGCAGCCGTCTGTTCCCTCAACGCAGCTGATCCATATCGCAGATTCGCTTTCCTCAAACTCCGCGTGGAGCGTACAGCTTTCTTTTATATCCGATACGGTATATTTTCCCGACGTCTCAACTTCAACGCCGTCCAACATAACGGATGAAACCGCGTACCCAAGATCAGCCTTAAAGGTTACCGTAAGCGATCCTCCGTAATTGACGTTTACCGTACCAATGGGATCTGCCGAACCGTGCCCGCCTGCCGTTACCGTTACGGTAAGCTGAATAGCGTCAATATGCACGACAGCTGCCAAAGATGCGTATTCGTCTGTATCGGCGGGTGTGAATATGACCTGATACTCCCCGCTCTCGGTAATGACCGTATTTTCATTCGCCCAGGCAAAAAAGCCTTCCACGTTTGCCTGGCCGCCCGTAAGGGTGACCGCCGAAAGCGTTTGACCGATATATACGCTACCGTTTGCAACAGTCGGCAGAGAAGCTATGACGGTTTTCTTGCGGGTAACCGTGTGTCCGCACTTGCAGGAATACGTAGCGTAATCCGTCTCCTCGGCGCTCGCATCCTCGACAAGCGTGTATCCGTGAGCTTCCTCTTCCGATTTCAAATCATCGTACCCTTCATCAAGACAAGGATACCAATGCGAATTGGCATCATAAGTCAATTCATCGCTATACACGTGCGTAAGCATTGGTATGGTATCAGTTATTTCATAATCGCACGACGTACATCTGTAAGTGATCACGCCCGCCTCGGTATACGTTGCGTCAATGCGCGAATATTCCACAATTTGGTGCGTATGAGCTTCGCTTTCCGCATCACCATTGGGCTTGGATGTATCCGTTCCGTTAGCATCGTTGGTAGTACCGTTATTGATATTACCGCACGACGTCAATGTAAGGGGTAAAAGCAATAGGATAACCAGAAAACAAGATATCAATCGTTTACTGCTCATTCTGTACTCCTCCTCATTCAGAGTTTGATAGTTTTCTTTTTTTTAAATCGGATCAACAAATCCCGAACGTCCTTCCATCTGAGCATCCGGATCACAAAATCTATAAGCATCAGAATCGCGGCGATAATGCCAAAAAGGATCAAGGGACTTTTAATCAGTAAAACGTCTTTCATGTCAACTCTCGCAAGCTTGTCGGTATCGTTTGACACGATGCCATCCGAAAAACTGCAAATCGACGCAAGAAGCGCATCTCCGTCCTCGGTGAACGCATCGTATTCCGAAGAGTAGGAAACGGCAAGGGACTTCTCAAGATAATCCACGGCATCGCCGTTTCTGTCATATTGGACCATCGTTATATTATAAACTCCGACCTCTGCCGTGGGAATCGAGCCTTCAAAGACACCGGGGCTTGTTTCGGTCAAAAGATAAATCCCCGAGCTGCCATCGGGAGCTGCCACCGAAACGGCAAGCATATCGCCCGCAACGTCAGAGAGTGTGGTCACGGTCATTCCCGTCGTATTGCCTCCGGAAGCGAACTCCGCACGCAAAGAGGAATCGTTATGCGCATCGGCTACCGTAGTGGTAACCATGCGTTTAGTCAGAAGTTGTCCTGCCTCCGAGGCAAGAAGCTCAGACGACCAATCGCCCGTCAAATCACTCATAAAACTTGCTACTCTACCGATTCCGTAATCCCAGACCGCGAACAATGGATGACCCTCCTCGGTAGCGAGGATCGTTTCTGCGCCCTCCTTGACAGTCACGCCGAGATAGCCGTAAATCACAGGCAGAGCCGTACCGCTCAGCCCCTCCGTCAGCTCGCCGTCTGATAAAATAACGGGAATAAACTCGCCTGTGATCAGGGAACTGACCGAAACCTGCTCAGTCTCCGTCAGCATAATGTCGGGCAGATCCGAGGTGCTGGTTACCGCGTAATAACGACCGCCGCCCGTTTGTGCAAGCGAGGAAAGGACAGAGGAGGAATAACCGAGCGCAATGGTGGAAACCGTGATACCGTCGCTCGCCATATTCTTCACGACTGTGGTATACCCGCTGTCACTGGGTTCGCCGTCCGACAGAAAGATCACATGCTTGACCGCGCAATCGGATTCCATCAATTCGTCATAAGCAAGCTGCAAAGCCTGCGTATAGTACGTTCCCTGCGAAGTGGTAAGCGCGGAAATCGTGTTTGTCAGCGTTTTCTTATTGGCTTCGGTCGCTTGTGTCAGAGACGCTTTCAGATATGCGGAACGGTTAAATGAAATAATACCTACGTAATCATTTTCCGCCATCGCGTTTACGCTCTGTATCGCGCCTTGCTTTGCAATGGAAAGATAGGTAGCCGTCTGGCTCATACTCAAGGAGCAGTCCAGCACCAGCATCACGGCAACCGAGCCGCCGCTTTGATCCTCGGTTAGAGAGAGCTGCACAGGCATCATTTCCTCGTAAAGCGTTCCTTCCATATTTCCATACATGTAGGTGTTGTCTCCGCCTACCATCAGAACGCTTCGTCCAAAATCTGCCGCATACGACTCAAGCAAGGAATCAAAGCCGTTTGGCAGATCCTCCGCGTCGATATTGACGAGGATCACTTCATCGTAATTGCATAGCTCCACCATCGTATCGGGTGCACTCCACGGCTTTACGACCGTCACATCACAGTCGGCATCCAAAAGCTCGGCAAGCGACGAAACCGAATTTGCATCGTCTGCAATGATCAAGACGGTGGATTCACCCGCTACGTTGACGTAAGAATACATCATATTGTTGGCACTCAGCGTGTCGTTTTCGCTCGTCACGCCAACCCGATAGGTGTGAACGCCCGCACTTGTAGCGGTTACCGTAAAGGAAAACAGATTGCCGCCCTCCGTGACAGTTACGTCCTGTGTGCCGATGACCTCATTACCGTCATAGAGCGTGAGAACAACGTCCGCCGATACGTTGCTTTCCAGCGTCACCGTCATATCCATTTCATCCCCGATATAAACGTCGGACGGGATGGAAACGTCGCTGATCTGAAGCTCGGCGCTGTCAAGGTAAGTCGTTTCAAAATATACCGCATCGATCCGCACACCCTGCTTGGCAAGAAGAGAGGCGACCTTTGCGCTGTCTCCGCTGGTTTCCTTACCGTCAGAGATCAAAATAATTCTTCTGTTCGTATCGCTTGGCAAAAGAGTAACAGCGTACTCCAAGGCCGAGGCAATATCGGTATCGGTAGCAACGACGTTTGACGAAGCTACCGTTTTATTTTCGTCGTCAAGCGTTACCTCGTAAACGGTATTTCCGCCAAAAGCAAGCACACCGCAATTTTCATCCAAGCGCTCGGTCATTTGATTGGCGAAGGCGATCATCTCGCTCTGCCGAGCCTCCGTACTGTCCGAAAGGTCGAGCAGAATCATCACGCTTTGCGTATCCTCACCGACAATAAAGGAAATACCCGACAATGCAAGCACAAGCAGCGTACAGATCACCATATGAAGCACGACGGGAATGATACGCTTTGGTGTTTTTCTTCTTTTTGCCGGAATCCGCAAAAACGGAATCAGTACAATGGCAAACGCGGGGATCAGTAAAAGCAGAAGCCAGGGGCGATCGAACAGTATTTCAAAATTGCTCATAGTAATACAGCCCCCATTCCGCAAGAATCAAGACGAGCAGCGTAAGGACGATCCAAAACCAGATTTCCTCAAATCCCTCCTCCGCCGCGATAGCCGAATCGGCGCCGGGCAAGGTCACGGACAATACGCCTCCCGTTTCTGTACCAATTTCCGACAAAGGAATATGCACGTAAAAATCCACGTACTGCGACGTTCCGCTTGAAAGCGTTTGCACCGCGGTATAAACACCGACAGAATCGGCGACGACCGTGGACTTTGAGCCCGCTATGCTAAGAGACTGCACACTGTCATCGGGAGTTTGAACGTAAAGCAGCTCGGACATAGGCAGTACGGTCAGGGATACGCTGTCGCCAACCGCATAATCAGTGACCTCCAGCATTTCGGGTAAAGAGTATTCCAAAAGATTTTTAATAAAAATAACAAAATCGGCTTTCATGGGAAGATTGGAATCGTGAAGGTCAAAGTTCAGAACCACCGTTCTCATTCCGTTTGCTTCCTTGCGGGCATACAGCGCCGTATCCTCCCCGCAATTCCAGATCTTCTCCCACGATTTTCCTGCAACGAGATAGGAATATACCGATACGGAAACCTCGTCCAGAGAAAGACCTTCGTTCAATACAGCGTACGCTTCGCCGTCCGTGTTTTCAGCAAAGGAAAGATACGCGTCCTCATTCATCGCTTCACCAAGACTCATATCATCAGGGGACGACGTGGGATCAAGCAACCATACCGAGCCGTCGCTCGGGAGCGTTTCGGGCATACAGCCGTCAAATACGTAAAGCCCGTAGCCCGAAAGCGCCGCTTCCTCAAGACTTGCGGCAACGGTAACGATGCAGTTATCCATTACGCCGAATACGTTTTCAAGATAAAAGGGATTTTCGCTGACGATCAGCACCTTACTCTCCGTCAGCGTTTTTTGACAGACCGTATAGGAGTTATCCAGAGAAAGACCGTCGTTCGCCTCCGTGTAGATCTCTGCCGTTTCAAAGGCAGACAGTCCCTCTGCCGTAAAGGTAACGGTCTGCATTTCCCCATCTACGAGGGAAACGCTCTGCGCATTGAGAATCCTTCCATCCACCTTTAACGCAAAGGATTTTGTTAAACTCTCACCCGTGCAGATCACGTCGGCGCTGAAGGTATAAGCATCCGAAGCTCTCGTATAAGTCATTCCCGTAACCGAAATATTAAAGGATTCTTCATCCTCTGCCACATTCACAACACTGACGTTTTCAGCGGTCGTATATTCGCGGTCGGAAAACAAAATGACGTCTGTAACGGGATGCTCGTCACAGATCAACTGCGCAAGCCCCAAAGCCCCCTCGATATCACTGACACCCACACCGCACTCAACGTTGCCAAGGCTCATGCGTAGCTCCGTTTCGGACTTTGAACGCTGAACAAGATAAGACGCATCCTCATTGGCAAGGATCAATGTGACAGGAGTCTCATAGGGAAGCTCACCGATCAGACCGGCAGCAAGCTCCACTGCCCTGTCAAAGCGCGCCTCGCCGTCGGTATTTTCGGTCTGCATGCTTGCCGAAGCATCAATAATGACTACGTATTCACGTCCGCCGCCCTCGGTCACGATAACAGGCTGCGCAACGTACAGCGAAAATCCGACGATCGTCAAAAGCTGGCAGGCAAAAAGCAAGATTTTGCGTATTTTCCGGAACGGGAGCTTCTTTTTCATAAAACGCTGACTCAGCTTCCAGATATACGTGCTGGAAACCGCCCGTTCCTCGTGACGGGAGCGTATGATATATACTAAAATTAAAATCGGAACGAGAAGCAAAAGCCACAGTCCCGCAGGATTTAAGAATCTCACTTAACGACCTCCGCTTCCATTCCTTTTTTAAAGAATATTCTTTCTATGCTTTCATCACTGCATACCGTCATAAAGCCAACGCCGCGCGAGGCGCAAAATTTGCGAAGCTCGGCTTGATGGTACTCAAACGCCTCGGCATAGGCCTTGACCGAGGTTTTGCTGATCTCCATTTTGAAGTTTCTGCCGTCCTCCTCGTCAAGTGCCTCGGAATCCATCAGCTGAAGCTTTCCGCTCATTCCGGGTGCGATCTCGTCGCGTGAAAGCACTTGGATCAGCACGACCTCTCTCCCACGGAACAGAAGCCAATCCACAGCGCCTCGCCAATCGCTCTCGGTCAGAAAGTCCGAGATGATATAGGTTACGCCGTCTCCCTTTCCGGGCGAGGGACAGGAGGTAACAGAATCGTACAGATCCACGTCTCCCCAAAATTCGATCTCATTCAGCTCGTTCGCCGCGTTGTAAAAGGCGTCCTTACCGTTCACGGTATGGCAGATATCCTCACAGCCATCCTCGGTCAGCGCATAAAAGGAGACTTTATCCATTGCGCCCACCGAAATAAAGCCGAGCGCCGCCGCAAGCCGCAGAGCCACGTAGGATTTTTCGGGCTCTCCGAAGTCCATAGAGGACGAGGTATCGACGAGGATGCGGTGATGCTGTTGCTTTTCGTCTATATAAAGCTTGATAAACAGCTTTTCAAACCGACCGTAAATATTCCAATCGATACGGCGCAGGTCATCGCCGGGAACGTATTCACGGAAGTCGGCAAACTCCGCAGAGGAGCCGTAAGCCGATGACCTTCTGTTGCCGCCAAAGCCGCCGTTCATCAGATTCTTGATATTCAAGTCGAGTGTTTCAAGCGTAGCAAGAAAAGCTCCGTCTACTATTTTTTTCATAGGCTTCTCCCGCTTGTATTATTTTTTCTTATTCTTGTTTTTCTTTTTCTGTGTGGTTACGGGCTCGGCGGAGGTAACTCGTTTGCCGCTTACCTCATCGATCAGCTCCCTGATTATATCGTCGTTTGTTTTCTTGTCTGTGATCGCTTCAAAGCTTGCCTTGATTCTATGGCGCAAAACGGGATATGCCAGCGCGTTAATATCGTCATAGGAGACGTTATAGCGTCCTGCCATCAAAGCCCTTACCTTTGCGCCTGTGATCAATGCCTGCGCCGCACGGGGAGAGGCACCGAATCGAAGCAATTCTCTTGAAATCGCAGGTGAGCCCTCACGCTCGGGATGCGTTGCGGCGACCAATTTGGAGGCGTAGGTCAAAACCTCGCTCATCACGGGGATCTCTTTTGCCGTGGCTCTCATTTTGAGAAGGCTTTCCGCATCGATCACGGCACACGCCACCTCATCCATGGTTTCCTGTGTCATTTCAACGATGGCGTTGATCTCGGTCACCGATGGGAATTTCATAACGAGCTTAAACATAAAACGGTCGGTCTGCGCCTCGGGAAGCGGATATGTACCGTCCTGCTCCACGGGGTTCTGCGTTGCCAGAACGAAGAAGGGCTCGTCAAGATGGTAGGTCTCACCGCCCGCCGTAACGGTATGCTCCTGCATCGCCTCAAGAAGAGCTGCCTGCGTTTTAGGAGTTGCACGGTTGATCTCGTCCGCAAGCACGATGTTGGAGAAGATCGGGCCCTTTTGGAATTTCAGCTTATTCTGTCCCGCTTCATCCTTTTCAATGATATTGGTACCCGTAACGTCGGCAGGCATCAGGTCGGGCGTGAACTGAATACGGGAAAACGGCAGATCAAAGGCTCTGCCCATCGAGCGAACAAGTCTTGTCTTACCAACGCCGGGGATACCCTCCAGAAGCACATTACCGCCTGCGATCATGGCGATCACGGCACACTCCACGACTTCCCTCTGACCGATTACGTCCTTACCGATCTCGGCAAGGATCTGCTTGCATTTTTCGCTGAAAAACTGTACGTCCTTTTCGTTAACCATTTTATATAATCTCCTTTATTTTCGTAAATTTATTGATTGAGGGAGGCGTAATACTGATCGATGATGGTCTGCAGATCCGCAGGAATCTCACCGTCCTTGAGGGATGCAAGATACTCGGCGTAATAGGCGGCAAAGACCTCGCCGTATTCTACACTACCGGATGTGGGATCGTAAATACCCTCGGTCATAGAGCCGTAAGAGCCTTCGCCCTCACCGTCTCCTTCGGGTGCTTCTCCGCCGGGGGCTTCACCCTCCGGCTTTTCGCCATCTTCACCCTCGGGCTTCTCACCCTCTTCACCTTCCGGCTTTTCTCCTTCTTCGCCCTCCGGCTTCTCACCTTCTTCGCCCTCCGGCTTCTCACCGGTTTCATCCTCTTCCTTTTCGTTACCAAGCAGATCATCCTTGGCATCCTCCATAGCGTCGGAAAAATCCTTCAGGGCTTCTTCCGCCTTTGCTTGCTTGGCAAGAGCGGCGAGAATCGACTCCTCGGCATCGGCAAAGGCGGTCTCTATTTCACTCGTAATATCTTTTTCGGCAAGTGCTTCGTCTGTCGTTTCATAAAGAGCTTGTGCAAATATTTTCAATGCCTGATAAAGGTCATCGCTTGAAGCCACTCCCGAAAGCTCAAGGGCGTTATCAATGTCAGTCGAGATCGTTTCAAGCAGTACGGACTGTTCCGCTCCCGAAAGCGCAAGAACGCGTTCCTTCATATTCGACAGTGCCGTGCTGACCTTATCCGTATTGCCGTTTTCGATAGCAACTCCAAGCTCGCCCGTACTGTCAAACTGTCTGAGTGCAGCGCCGATGGAAAGTCTTGACATTGCCTCCTTCAAAAGCGCCTCGATCTTCGATTCCGCTCCCGAAATCTGCGCAACCTTGTCAAGCATGCTGTCTGCCTCGGCAAGATCTTTTTCCAACTGATCCACAATGCTATCCATCTTCGCCTTTAATTCGTCGGAAACGTCGGCATCGGAAACGGTTTGACGCAGTGCCGCAATCATATCCTTGATTATTTGCTCCTCTTCCTCGCCGGACGTGGAAATGTCTGCCGCGAATACGTCCATAATGGTATACGGAACAAACGCAAGAGCAATACACAGGCACAAAGACACGATACAGAGAATCAACGGCTTTTTGCGAAAACGGAGCTTTATTTGCTCAGGCTTCAGCTGCTCGATGTGCTTTTTCGCATCCTCTCTTTGAAGCCCGGCAATCTCGGTCTGTACAGCTTCAAATTCCAGCATCGTGCCCGCGCGTTCTTCAAGTCCCGATTCATCCACTCTTCCGGCAATCCTTTTTTCGGTGGGATAATATTTCACGGCAAACAGCAAGACTGCCGTTACGATAAACGATACGCCGAAAACAATCAGCGACCACGCAAGCCTCGGCTCTGTGGAGATAAGGTGTAAGACAAACAAATACACAAACCCACACCCGCACGAAGCCGTAACCCCCCACACAAGCGATTTTAACAAAGCTTCCAACAATAGCCTTACGCGAAAGCGCCGTAATAGCTTACTCATAAGCATACTCCCAAAATAATCAGTAAGAAATGATGCAAAAAAAAGAAAGACTTCCTACATTTTACTCTGTTACTATACAGAAGGAATATTGAAGTTAAATTGAAGATATTTATTTTTCATTATCTTTTTTGCGCACGTGCTTACAGGATATCCGATATAAAGTAAAACCCCGCCGAAATACTCGGCGGGGTTATCTTACGACTCGCTATCTCTTATATGCATCCTTTCACGGACGAACGGAGCAGATTCATTTTCGTTGCATTGGTCTTTGCGCTCCTGATTTTTATTATGTGTACAGCGGTCGGTAAGAGCCATACGATTATTTCACAGAAACAGATGCCGACTTGTCACCGAGAAGGAAGACGTATCCTGATATGTTACAGGGTATTTCGACGGTTATCACGGCTCCGTCTATTTGCGCAGTCAACACCTTTCCTTTGGTAAGCGACATCGTGGTATACCTGCCGATGCTTGAGAAATTGGAGCAATCCACGGCTTCGTTCGCCATGCCGCCTCTCGGCATAATCGCGACCACCGTTCCGCCGCTGTATTTGTATCCGTTTTCCGTATCTATCGCCGAATTGCTTGAGGAATTGCTGATCACTACGGTATTGCCTCCCGAGAACACGATTCCGGTATTCGAGCTTTTACTGTTAGAGTCTATGCCGTCTCCGGTACAGTAAATATAAACCGAACCGCCACTGATCTCAATTGCCGTACCGCTTGTCGTCGTTCCGTTGATACCGTCGTCAGAAGAAAGAATCCATACGCTTCCATCGGATATGATAACGTTTGTGCCCTCAAGACCTTCATAGCTGTTCTCAACCGAGACCGCGCCGCCGTTAACCGACAAAGTGCCGTCGGCATGAATACCGTCGTCATTGCTGTAAACTGTGACCGTACCGCCGTTTACGGTTACGTTGCCGGTAGGAGAAGAGCCGTTTTCCAAAGCGCCGTCCTTATTGGCGTGAATGGCATCGTCATACGCCTTGATGTTTACCGTTCCCGCATTGATGATGATCTCGTTTCCCGCTTTAAGACCTTTGGTTGAATAATCGCCTTTATCGGTATTTCCGTCGTTCATTCCGCCCATCATTCCACCCATCATTCCACCCATCATTCCGCCGGATGAGGAAGAAGTTGTGTAATTGGTCCAGCTCAACGTGACCGAAGAGCTGCTTACGGTAACCGATAACGTATCGTAGCTGTCATTTAAAGTTTTGTTAGAAGAACAAGCGTAATAATCCTCATCCTGCCCTTGCTTCTGTGCGCTCTTATACGCATATACGGCAAGCTGTTTATACTCCGGCTTTTTCTCAAAGCTATAATAATAATAAGTCGTGCTGCCGCCCCAAGGGCCATTGCTTTGCGAGGTAACCGTTTTATACGAGGAGCTATCGACGTTTATCCATTCGCAATCATCCTCGCTGTTGAAATACTTAACGGAATATTGATAGGTTTTACTCGTCGTTTTCAGATAATAGGTGTTGTCCGAAGTCGCCGTTACCTCCTCCGAGGCGGATGAATATTGATCGGTATAAATATTCAGTACGGTCGTTTCCTCCTCAATGACAACGTTATACGCCGCGTCGATTCCGTCACACGCCGCGCCGATCGTATGCGTGCCGCCCGTAATCGTGACCGTGCCTCTCTGCTTGCCCTTCTCGGAAAGGTCGGTATTCGTCGTCTTGATGCCGTCCCCTCGCGTTACAATCAACTCAGTGGTGCAATTTTCAAGCGAAACGCTATCGTTGCCCTTGAGCGCATTGTCAACGCAAAGTATTTTCAAGCTCAGATTCTTCACCTGAAGATCGTCCTTTGAATGAATGCCGTTGTTATTTTCCGAAACGAGAACAAGGCTTCCTTTTCCGGCAATTTCCAGATCCGCCACGGAATGAACAGCGCCCGAATACAGCGTTTCATCGCTCTCGTCAATAGCGTCGCGCATATCGTAAATATAATTTTCATACCCGCTTTTCGCGGTCAGAGCAACCTCGTTGCCGCCTAAAACTGTAATCGGATTCACGCTATCGCTAACCAAAGTAAAGCCGTGCATTTCAAGGTCAAATTTATAATCGTCCGCTACGTCGATCACGATATTTCCCTTGAACTGACCGCTTATAGAATAGACGCTGTCCTCACTGATACCCGAAAAAATTATCGTCCTGCCGTCTAATGCATAGCACCCGTCCGTACCCGAAACGCACAGGATCGTAACGTCCTGCGTATCGGTTTCAAAATATCCCCCGTATAGCTCATCCTTTGAAAAGGTTAATGAGGATTGCAGGATGCTGTCCGGCGTTTTAAACGCTCCATCGGTTTTCACACCTGACGAGCCGCTGTTTGCAACACATACGATAACGCACGTAATGATAAGAAAAACCGCAATTCCTCCCAAAACAAAAAGTTGTTTTTTGTTTTTCTCAAGGAAGGATTGCTGTTGCTTTTTTCTTATATTCTTCCCTTTATTACTGTTGCCGGTGTTCTTCTTTTTGTTCTTTTTATTGCTCATAAGCCTCTTATCCCCGATCAGAGATCGCCGTTCGCAGTTTCCTGCTTGGATATCATAATTTCAAGATTCCCGTTTCTGACTCTGAGCTGATCGATAAATTCCTTTTCCTTCAGTTTATCCCGAAGCGTCACATCGTATGTAAGCAAGAACATACTTCCCATATTCTTTGTCTTTACCTTTACAAGCTCGTATTCAGAAGTGTAGATATCAAAAACATCATCAAAAACGGCTGTGTAATCCAGATCCTCCGGTATCGTGATCTTAACCGTTTTATCTATCGCCTCCGCTTTCCCTGAGCCGAAGCCGAGCTGATTATAAATGACGAAAAGCGCGCACATAATGACGGTAAAGAGCGCGGCGTATGCAAGATAACCCATGCCTGCGATAAGTCCTGCGCCCATTGCGAGAAAGACGGTAACAATCTCTTTTGCAGAACCGGGCGCGGAGCGGAAACGAACAAGGCCGAACGCACCCGCTACGGCAACGCCCGCGCCGATATTTCCGTTCACCATCATTATAACCACACAAACCGCCGCGGGAAGCAGCGCCAGCGTAAGCACAAAGCTCTTTGAATATTTCGACTTAAACATAAACGCAAACGCTATCGCAAGTCCGAGTATAACGGAAACTCCGAGGCAAAGCAAAAAATCTCCCACACTAATAACGGAAGTCAGCTCCGTATCAAAAATCCCTCTGAAAAATGAATTAAACATGAATACGTATCTCCTTTGAATGATATTGATTCAATGCATTGGTTTTCGGGAATATCAGCTCTTCATACGCCGTCCCGTATTTGGAAAATGAAGTCTTATAGGTGTGTAACCGTGACAGTACGTCCGTCATCCAAAGAGGAATGCCGCCCGAGCATTTAATTTCCATCAGCACAGCGCCTTCCTTGAGAAGCGGAATGCCGTAAGCGGGACTCGTCAAGGAAATATCCTCCTGTCTGCACAGAATATTATCGTCAAAGGTCACGCGAAAACTTCCGCCATCCCTTTCATAAAAAGCTTCTCTCTCATAAGACAGAAAAACAGCAGGGCGAAGACCTTTGTAAAAACTCAGAAAGTAGTCAATCTCGCGGGAAATCTGCGTATCCATCGGGCATTTTTCTCCCTCGCAGATCCAACGCATCGCGCTTTCCTCCGCCATTGACATTCTGCGTTTATATACGATGTGGTCATATTTTTTCTTAAGCTCAATAAATACCGTACTGTCAGGCGTTGCCTGACAATAGCTTCGGATTCTTAATTTTTCCTTGTATACAGGCTTCTCGATAGAGCGACGGATTAATCGGTAATTGTCCGTATCAAAATAAATATTGCGTATAGTCGTCCGCCCATATTTATCAAGCTCCATATACGGCTTTATTGCTTCAAGAATTTTTTCCTTCTGTTCCAAGGTAAGCAAGTATTTCAGCTCGTATCTTTTAAATACCGTTTGAAACGCCATGAAAAACCCTCCCGTATCTTTAATATTGCCATTATACGGGAGGAAGATTGAAATTGAATTGAAATCACAAAAAATTCACGTCAGAAAAACTTATAACGATCAATTACAGCTTCGGGAGCGTTGCCCTGAACTCCACGAAGCCGTTGTAGCATCTGACTTCTATCTTGCCGCGATGCATCTCGACGATGGCTTTCGCAATGGCAAGACCAAGTCCGTAATGCTTATCCTCTCCCGCTCTCGCAACGTCTGCACGATAAAACCGTTCAAACAGATGTCCCTGCTGCTCCGCGGTAATTTCCTCTCCTCTGTTGATAACCGACAGAACGGCATGACCTCTCTCGCTTTTCAGGGAAACCCATATTTCTTTACCGCCAAAACCGTGTCGGATCGCATTATCCACAAGAATAGACGTCAGCTGCTTCAGCTGCATATTATTACCCGAAACGGTAATATGTTCTTCAATGCTGCTGTTCAGGACAAGACCGTTTTCATATGCCACCGATTCCATCGGCAAGACCTCGCCGCCAACCAGATGAGAAAGAGCGACTTCTTCCATCTGCGGCATGACGTTTTCGGTTCTTGCCAGATCCAGAAGCTGTGTAATTAAGGAAGACATCCGTTCATTCTCGTATTGAATATTGGATATCCACTGATTATCGCCAATTTCCCGCGAAAGCAGCTCTGCGTTAGCATTGACTGCCGCGACAGGCGTTTTCAACTCGTGACCCGCGTCGGATATGAACTGCTTTTGCTTTTTGTAGCTTTCCTCCAGAGGCGCTATAATCTTATTTGCGAGAACTAAAGCAACAAAGAACAAACATATAAGCGTGACGCTGCCAAAAATGATCGTATAAGTTATCAGAGTTTCGGTGCTGTCCATCATAACCGAGTTGTCAAGAAACGCCACCAAAATATAATTTTCTTTCTCAGCAACCTGATAAACCAGCTTATCCTCCGTTCCGTTTGATCTTCCGCCCTCTATGGCCTTTAATGCCAATTCGGACAACTCGTCCTCACTGTACATACCGACCTCGGCGGTATCCACGTCCACTACCTCACCGGTATCTGAGACGATAACGGAATAGAAAATGGAAATCTCAAATCGCGGGAAATCTTTTTTGGGATTTCCAAGCGTTTGAGGGGGGACGCCAATGTCCAAATCGGGACGCACCTCTCCAACGTGGTTCGATATCTTATAATTTTTTACATATTCTTCAAGCATTCGCGTGTTTTCACCCATGACATCAAAATAGCTTGACACGTATATGATGCAAATTGTTCCAACAAGCAAAAGAACAAGAATAGACATGATCACGATGACGATTTTATTTCTTGACTTCTTAAACATCGTCGCACCTCAACTCGTAACCGATTCCGCGTACTGCTTTGATCTCCGTTCTGGCCTTCACAAACGCAAGCTTCTTGCGCGTGAAGGACATATAGACCTCTACGTTATTATATTCCGCTTCGCTGTCGAAGCCCCATATCTTTACCGCAAGCTGCTCCCGGGTAAGAATCTGCCCCTGATTTGCAATCAGGTATTCAAGAATACGGTATTCCTTTTCACTCAGGCGAATACTGTTTTCCCTGCAGATCAGTGCAGAAGTGTTTTTATTCAAAGCTATATCCCCGAAAGAGAGCATTCCATCCTTCGTATTTATATTCCGTCTTCCGAGCGCACGCAGACGCGCAAGCAGCTCCTTTGTCATAAACGGCTTTGTCAGATAATCGTCAGCGCCGCAATCCAGTCCCGTGACCTTGTCATCAAGCTCGCTCTTTGCCGTCAGCATCAGGATGGGGGTTTTGATCCCCTTGTTCCGCGCTTCCTTGGCAATATCAAAGCCGTTTTTTCCGGGTAACATAACGTCGAGAATAATAATATCGTAAATGTCGCTCTCAATGGCAAGCAAGCCGTCAATTCCGTTGGCATAATGATCTACGTCATATTGCTCCAGCCGCAAAAGCTGACATAACGCCTGTGCCATTCTTTTTTCATCTTCAACAAGCAATATCCTCATGCCGCTTCCTCCATTCTGCATACCATTATACGACAAAAGATTGAAAAAGTATTGAACGAAATCAAACGGAGCGCCACACGCTCACACCGATCCCTGCTTAATTCACCAAACGGCTTCTTTTCGGAAAAATCGTTTTTAAAATGCGGGATTGCAGAGATCGGCAAAACGCTTCGCATCGGGCTGTCAACACACGCGCGCCGATCTCACCCAAGCCAAGCGTATCGGTTGTCCGATCCGTCCTGACGTTAACCCGTTTTTTCAAATCCGTCGTAAGGCATACTGCCCCCGATGTAATCAATGATGCAATCCGTCAAATTGATACATTAATTATATTATAGCGTATCGTGGAGACAACTACAAGAGCCAAATCGCAAAATGTTGTATTTATTCTTTCGGAAGACGCAGAAACCGGACATACAAGTTTCAAATAACCGTCATAAAAATTCACAATTTCATCATTGACATCCTCTTTTCAAAATAATATACTGTTATATAGTTCAATATTGAACAATAATTAACCGGAGATTTACGATGATCACAATTCAAGAAATGAACGGACACGCAAAAAAGATCGCGTTGGCATACGAAAAAGCATTATCGCCCTTGGCTCGGGAAACGAATATGCCCCATACGGCAGTCAGCATTCTGCTCTTTATTGCCAATAATCCGGATTTAGCGACAGCAAGAGATATTTGCGAACTTCGGGGTCTCAAAAAACCGATCGTGTCTACGCACGTGGAGCGCCTGGTTGCAGAAGGATATATTGAAAGACGAGCCGTTCCCGGTGACAGAAGAAAAGATGCGCTTATATGTACCGAGAAAGCGCTCAAAATTGTTGAAGCCGGAAGATCGCGTCAGCTCCGGTTTGCGACAGAGGTGCTTGAAGGCATCAGTAAGGAGGATCGCGATGTAATGGAGCGATGCTTCAAAACAATGAACGAAAATATTGATCGTATCATCAAAGAAAAACAAGCGCAAGATAAATAATAACAAGATAAATAATAAGGAGAAAAAATTGAAAAAACAATATAACGACGACAATACGGTATGGGATGATTCAGACCAACCGGCATTTTCAACCGCGCTTACGACGTTGCCGGCGGAAACGGTGAATGCCCTGTATCATCAGACAAAGCGTATAATGGGCAAAATGATAGATTACAAGGAATTACGAATGATCTACGCCTGTGCCATGAAAGAGATCAAAACAAAGTTTGAGATATTAAATACAGAATTTAATCTTCAATATCACCGTAATCCGATCAATTCCATTCAGACACGCTTAAAAAGCACGGCAAGTATTATTGAAAAACTTTTAAGGCTGAATGAGTCTGTTGACATTGACAGCATTGAAAAAAACATACACGATATTGCCGGCATCAGGGTTATCTGCTCCTACATCGACGACGTATTTTTGGTAGCTGATGCCTTGCTCAAGCAGGACGACGTTACGTTGATTTCCAAAAAAGACTATATAAACAACCCGAAAGATAGCGGATATCGGAGTCTGCATTTGATCGTAAAAGTTCCCGTATTTCTTTCAGAACGACGTTTGGAAATGGAGGTAGAGGTGCAACTTCGCACTATCGCTATGGATTTTTGGGCAAGCCTTGAACATCAGCTTCACTATAAGAATGATTTTAACGGCAAAAAAGCACTTATGGAGGAGCTTCGCAGATGCGCCGAAACAATCAGTCAAACCGATAATGCGATGATGCAGATTCGATCCGAAATAGAGTCACTTGCAGAAGTTCCGACGGAGGAAAAAATTTTGTTTGAGCGCCTCCGAAAGATTGATACACCGATCGAATAGAATTTATTCAAGGCTCACAAACAAGCTGTCTGTGAGCCTTTTGACGCAGTTTATTTTCGGTTTAGAATACGCAGGTAAAATTTTATCGAAAGATGGAACAAAAGGAGTAAAAAATGTATTTGCAAGATTATTTTGGATTTATGGTGGCAATCCTTGCTTGTATGATCTTTTCGGGAATTGCAAGCAGAAAGGTAAAGACCTCGTTTCACAAACATAATCAGACGCGATGTCGTTCGGGACTGACGGGATATGATACCGTAACGCGCTTGATGCGCGCCAACGGTGTGTACGATATTTCAGTTGGCTCGGTAAAAGGCTTCCTGACCGATCATTACCATCCTGCGCGCTCGGTTGTTAATCTTTCTGAAAGCACGTACGGTAATGACTCGGTAGCCGCCGTTGCCGTTGCCGCTCATGAAATGGGGCACGTGATACAAAAGAAGGAGGGCTACGGTCTTTATAAGATTCGCACCGCTCTTGTTCCCGTTGTAAATTTCGGAACACGTCTGGCAATGCCTCTCGTGCTTGTCGGTCTTTTGCTTGATTGGTTTTACGCAACGGCAAATGCCAACACGGGCTTTTATATCGCAATGACAGGCGTTATTCTGTACGGCGGCTCACTTCTGTTTGCTCTCGTGACGCTTCCCGTTGAACTGAATGCAAGCAACAGAGCGCAAAAGATGCTGCTTGCGGAAGGTATACTCACACAAGATGAAATTCCTGCGGCAAAAGAGGTACTTTCTGCTGCCGCTTTGACCTATCTCGCATCGCTAATGACCTCACTCGTCTATTTCCTGCGTTTTCTCGTTCGCGTTTTGACGATGTTTGGCAGACGCAACAACAGATAAACTTTATATGAAAAATAAGATAAAACGCATTTTATATTCCGACGGTTTTGCGGTCATCGGCGGATTGATCGTTGTCCCATTGCTTTCATTCATCCTGATTTCCATTTCTCCGGAAAGTCCGCTTTACACGTCAATTTCGAGGATGGCTTGGGTTCATAACCTTTGGTTTACTACGTTCATTTGGGCGTTTATCGTCATGGAAATGATTATTTGGCTTACTTACCGCATGGCATATACCGGAATGCTTGATGTAAGAAAACGAAGAATCTTTCTTGCATGGCAATTTATCAGTATCATTCTTGTTTTTGTTGGATTCTTACTGTTTCCCGCCAAAGAAGGACCGGAAAATATTCGCTTTGTGAATTATATACATGATTATTTAACAGCGATCGCGTGGACCATGTACGTCGTCGGACTTGTTGCATATTCTTTTTCTATGAGAAAAAAAGATAAATTTCTCGGATTGCTTGGTCTTGGCTTGATGGGATACATCATTTTTTCATCGCTGTTCTTTTTAATACGCGTTATTGATCCTCAATCCTACGTAGGTGCATCCGCAGTCAGCGAAGTTTGTATTATAAACAATCTTTTGATATATCTTGTCGTCATGTATGTGGCGCAAAAGCATATTGAAAACGAAAATCAACAGGAGAAATGACAGACGATGAAAAAAGCAAGTAAAGAAAAACGATTGACACAAGAGCATCGTTCCAGGGCTGCACGAATTATAGGTATCTTTCTTTTTGTTACGCTGATATGCTCTGTCGTGTATTCTTTTGTGCGATTCCTTATAGCGCCGACCGAGCCGCCCGACGGTCAGACGTTTACGAAAGTCAAAACGGACTATTTGCTGATGCTCGTACAGTGCTTGCTGGGAGCGCTTGTTATGATGCTTCCCTCCTTTCTGGCAAGGAAATTCAAGGTAGTCGTTCCCAACGTAATCGTGATACTGTATTTCGTGTTCCTGTATTGCGCAATCTATCTGGGGGAAATACATAATTTCTATTACGTTATTCCTCACTGGGATACGATCCTGCACGCCTTTTCCGGTGCAATGCTCGGCGCTCTTGGCTTTATTCTGGTTGATCTTCTTAATAAAGACAAAAATATCCGGGTCAGCCTGAGTCCGTTTTTTGTGGCAGTATTTGCGTTTTGCTTTGCCCTGACAATCGGCTCATTATGGGAAATATATGAATTTACCTTTGATTCGATTTTAGGCTTGAATATGCAAAAACACACTACGGAGGCAGGCGTAGCTCTTTCAGGCATTCAAGCGCTTTCCGATACGATGAAGGATATTATCGTTGATGCGGTAAGCGCCCTGGCAGTAGCCATCATCGGCTTTGTTTCCGAAAAGAAGAAACGAAAATCAATCAGCGAAGAAGCATAAACCAAGGAGAAAGTAAATGAAAATAACAATATCTTTAGAAAACAAAAAAATCAGAGACGTCGATCCTCGTATGATGTCCTATAACATTGAAATGACCGAGATAACCGGCGGAACGTTCTGGAAAGCCTACACGAAAGAACAGATCGCGGGAACTGAGGCATTCAACGTATCGGACGTTTCTCTGAATAATTTTACCGCCATGGCAGATCTGATGCAATACTATCAGCCCATAAACCTTTACGACAAGCGCTTGCGTGAGCTGACGAAGAAACTTGGAAGCTCATGGATTCGTGTGTCAGGCTCTTGGGCAACCAAGACCTATTACGATTTCGAAGACAAAACAAACGGCAAAGCTCCCGCCGGCTACCAAAGCGTACTCACAAAAGAACAATGGATCGGCGTTCTTGATTTCGTTAAGGCGGTGAACGGCAAGCTCTTGATCTCGGTAAGCAACTGCGAAGGAGATCACCCGAACGGCGGTGCGCTTGATCTGACACAGACTAAGAAAATATTTGATTTCAGCCACGAATACGGGGTAGATATTGATGCCGCCGAGTTTATGAACGAACCGAATATGCTGGCAATGTCGGGAGCGCCCCAAAGCTATACCTCCGAGGATTATGCGCGCGATCAGGATATTTTCAACGCTTGGGTGAAGGAGCATTATCCTGACTGTCTGCTCGTCGGCCCTTGCTCGCTTGGCGACGGAGCAATGGGAGCTCTTGAGATGAAGCAGATGGGAGCAGGAATTGGCACTATGATGCAGATCTGTACCACCGATGATCTGATGCGCGGAACGAAAGTCCCTCTTGATGTGTTCAGCTACCACTACTACAACGGTATTTCCGAACGTCTTGCCTCTATAATGCCGGCAGGTCATTGGAACGGAAGCGAAGCGCATACGGACGCTTACCTTGCTGTTGCGCCGATCAATGCCCGAAGCTATGCGCCGCTCAGGGATAAATATGTGCCCGGCGGGCAGATGTGGGTAACCGAGTCCGGCGATGCGGGAGGCGGCGGCAATACTTGGGCATCCACTTATCTTGACGTGTTCCGTACTCTCAACGAGTTGGGTAGTTTCGCAACCATTACGGACGGGGTGATCTTCCACAACACCCTGGCTTCCTCCGATTACGGTTTTTTGAAGCACGGAAGCTTTGAGCCTCGCCCGAACTATTTCGCCGTTTTGCTTTGGAATAAGCTGATGGGAACGACCGTTTACGATTGCGGCAATCCCGCCGCCAAAGGAGCGCATGTTTATTGCCACTCCCGAAAGGACGGCAAGGATGGATACGTGTATCTGATCATCAATAACTCGTTGACAGATACAAGCACGGTTGAACTTCCCAAAGACTCCGAAATCTATTCGCTTTCAGGCAACGGCAATATTCGCTCAACCGTAATGTATCTGAACGGAAAGCCTCTCGGTGTTCAAGGTGTTTCCGAACTTTCTGAAATAACGCCCGCGATGTGTTCCGCAGGCGCTCTTACGCTTGCGCCTGCAACCTGTACGTTCATTGTGCTATAACGACTTAAAGACGGTTTATTCTTACCGGACCTTCTTTCTGTTACCGGTCAAAAAACCGCCTGAAAAAAACTTTTTGGCAAATGTTTTTACCATGTCACAAACGCATGATACGATATATACCGTACAATTTGCTTATTTTCAGTTCAGCGTATCGGCATAAAATTTACGTAATCAAACAAACGAGGTAAACCAATGTTCCATATTCTTGTAGTTGACGATGATAAAAATACGAGGATGTATTTTCAGGCAGTGCTTGAAAATAACGGCTATACCGTAACCGTAGCTAAAAACGGAGAGGATGCGCTGCGTGTGCTGGATAAAGCGCACATTGATCTTGTTGTTCTGGATATTATGATGCCGAAAATGGACGGGTATGTATTTACCGGGACGTTGCGCGAGTGCGACAGCACTCTCCCCATTCTGATGGTTTCCGCCAAACAGCTTCCTATGGATAAAAACAAGGGCTTTGCCGTTGGCACAGACGATTATATGACCAAGCCCGTTAATCAGGAGGAGTTCCTATACCGCATCAAAGCTTTGTTGCGCCGCGCAAAAATTGCAAGCGAGCGCAAAATCGTTATAGGTAACGTGGTGATAGATTACGACTCTTTGACCGTTACAAGAGGCGACGAAGTGCATGAGCTTCCGCAAAAGGAATTTTTGCTTCTCTACAAACTCCTGTCCTATCCCGGGAAGATATTTACCCGCATTCAGTTAATGGATGAAATCTGGGGTGCGGAAAGCGAAACGGGATGGGAAACCGTTACCGTTCACATCGGCAGACTTCGCAAGCGATTTGAGAGTTTCAGTGAATTTGAGATCGTGTCTGTTCGCGGACTTGGATATAAGGCGGTAAAAAAAGCATGAAAAAAGTACCGCAGCTCAACATAGAAAAGATAAAAGAAAGAACGTCGCGAACGTCCCTGACGTTTGCTTTTTCAATCTTTGTCTTTGCCATTCTTCTTACGGCTATTGCTTTGACGGCGCTTGGCTTATGGTTGTTGACCAAAGCGGGCGTAATTGTTGACGTGGACGGTAAAATTCAGATCGGTCAGGTTATTCTCTTCATGTTCCTGATCAGTTTGATTATCGGCGGCATAATCGCTTTTTTCAGCAGCCGGATTCCGTTGAAGCCCGTTAACGAGCTTATCAATAAAATGAACCGTCTGGCAGCGGGCGATTTTAAGACAAGATTAAAATTCGGTAATACCATGTCGGCGCATCCTGCGATCAAAGAGCTGACAACCGGCTTTAATACAATGGCAGAGGAGCTTGAAAGCACAGAGCTTTTACGCAGTGATTTTATCAATAATTTTTCACATGAATTCAAAACGCCCATCGTTTCAATCACAGGACTTGCCAACTTGCTTGAAGCAGGAAATCTTACCGAAGAACAGCGCGTGCAGTATGCGCGCGCTATACGTGAGGAATCCATGCGTCTTTCTTCCATGGCAAGTAACATATTGAATTTGACCAAGGTGGAAAATCAGACAATTCTCACCGACGTATCGCGATTCAATCTTTCAGAGCAGGTTCGATCCTCCGTGCTTTTATTAGAAGAAAAATGGTCGAATAAAAATATTGATCTTCAACTTGATTTCGATGAATATATGATCGAAGCAAATGAGGAAATGCTCAAGCAGGTCTGGATCAATCTGATTGATAACGCCGTAAAATTCGTTCCAAGATGCGGAACGGTTGAGCTTGAGATACTTGAGAAGAACGATCTGCTTTGCGTAAAGGTCAGCAATACGGGAAGTGAGATACCGCCCGAGAAGCAGGATAAGATTTTTAATAAGTTTTATCAAGCCGATGAATCCCACGCAACACAAGGCAACGGTATCGGGTTAGCCATTGTAAAAAGCATCGTAGAGCTTCATAACGGAAGTATCAACGTAATCAGCGAAAACGGAATTACGACCTTCGCCGTTACACTTCCTCAAAAACAGTAATTATTTGGATATACTTAAAAACGAGCAGAAAGGGAGGGATAGAGAGAACCGCTTTGGAACTGCTCGTTTTTTCATTTTGAAAAAGATTTGTTTCGATTCAGTTTAGAAACCTCCTGTATTATTTTGTCGTAAAGTGAAGACCTTTCTATAAAATTTAAAAAAGTTGTATAAATAAACGAGAGAGACGGGAAAGCACGACAAGGAGGCTCTATGAGTACGAAAACAATTGACGGAAAATGTTATGCGCGAATGCTTCTCGGCGGGGCGGCAATGCTCTCGCTTCACACAAAGGAACTGAACGCGCTCAACGTCTTTCCTGTTGCCGACGGTGATACGGGCACAAATATGCTGAAAACCATCGAAGGAGGACTATCGGCAATCAAAAAAGCATCTACCGAAGGCATCGGTGAATTTTCAAAGCAATTCTCACGCGGCGTGCTGCTGTCGGCAAGAGGTAATTCGGGCGTCATTCTTTCACAGATTTTTGCCGGAATCAATGAAGTGCTGAAAGAACGGGAATGTGCAGACGTATTGGCATTCGCAACCGCTTACAGACAAGGTATCGAAAAATCTTATGCCGCCGTGCAAAACCCAACGGAAGGAACGATTCTGACCGTTTTCCGGGAAAGCACGGAATATGCCGCTGAAAAAATAAACGACAACTCATCCCTTGAGGATTTCTTCCGTCTGCACATCGAAAAAGCAAGACGTTCACTTGCGGCAACCAAGGATCTGTTGCCCGCCCTTGCGGAAGCAGACGTTGTGGATTCAGGCGCAGCAGGATATTTATATATTGCCGAGGGCATGTATCGGGCGCTTGAAGGACACGAGGTTCATTACGATCTTAAAGAACACAAAGACGAAAATACCGTCAACATTGATCTGTTTACCCGCGACAGCGTTTTGGAATACGGATACTGTACCGAATTTTTATTGCGATTGACTGCTGCAAAGGTGGATCCGGACGGTTTTGAAATATCCCGTATCGTTTCTCTTCTGAAGGAAATGGACGGCGACAGCATCGTTGCCTATAAGCAGGATGATATTGTCAAGGTTCACGTTCACACCTTTTTCCCCGGCGCAATCCTTGCAAAAATGCAGGGTTTTGGAGAGTTCCTGACCGTGAAAATCGAAAATATGAATCTTGAACACACGGAAACGGAAAAAGAAAAGTCAAAGACCGTCAAGGATTTTGCGGTCGTTGCCGTCGCACAGGGCGAAGGAATGTCTGCTCTGTTCGGACGAATGGGCGCGGACAGGATCATTTCGGGCGGGCAGAGCGCCAATCCCTCTATTGAGGATTTCGTCGAGACGTTCAAGAAGTGCAACGCCAAAAATATTATTGTGCTTCCCAATAATAAAAACATTATTCTCGCCGCAAAGCAAGCGGCTGACCTTTATACCGATGCAAACGTTCACGTGATCCACACAAAAAATATCGCGCAAGGCTACGGCGCACTGTCCGTAATCACGCCCGGTATTAAGGATATTACGTCCTTGGTAACAAGCGCGGAGCGCGCGGCGGCAGGTATCATCGGCGGAGAGATCACCCGTGCGGTACGCAGTGCGCTTATAGACGGAAAAACCATAGCGGTCAATGATTACATTGCCATCAGCGACGGCAGTATCATTGCAGTTTCAGATACGCCCGAGAACGCCGTCCTTTCTATGCTTGAGGCTGTTGACATCGACTTTTGCGAAATCATCACACTGTTTGTCGGAAGTCATGTCAGTGCCGAAAAAAGAGCTGAGCTGACCGAACGATTGAAGAAAACCTATAACGAATATGAAATTGTAGTTTACGAGGGCGGACAAGAGGTTTACGACTATCTTGTTGCCGTCGAGTAAGGAGACTGCTATGGATACGATCAGGATTTTGATAGACACCAAAGGAAACGATAACGGCGCCGCCGTTATGATACAAGGCGCGGGAAATGCATTGGAAAAGTTCAATGAGCTTAGTGTGGTTCTTGTCGGCGATAAGTCCTTTATCAAAGAAGAATGCAAAAAAGCAAACCTTCCTGCGAACCGCATTGAAATCATTGACGCCCAAAGCGAAATCACCAATTTCGACAATCCTGCCGAGGCGCTTTTTCACAAAACCGATTCCTCAATGTTAAGAGGGCTTCAGCTGTTAGCAAAGCGCGACGACATTTTCGGTATGCTCACGGCGGGTAACACAGGCGTACTTCTGACAGGCGCGATGCGATACGTTTCGGACAAAGAGCGTGTCCGTCCTGCACTTGCGGCGGTGCTTCCTTCAGCAGACGGCAACTTCACCTGCCTTGTTGATGCGGGCGCAACCGTTGACTGCTCACCGCAGACATTACATCATTTTGCCGTTCTCGGATCGGACTTTATGAAAATAACGTACGGAATCGAATGTCCGAGAATCGGACTTCTTTCCAACGGAAGCGAACCGACCAAAGGCAACAAGCTGGTCAAAGAAACCCATTCGTTGCTCGCAGGCAATGAAAATTTGAATTTCATCGGTAACATAGAAGGCAACACGGCTCTTTCGGGTATTTGCGACGTTCTCGTTTGCGACGGCTTTGCGGGTAATCAGGTCTTGAAGGTCACCGAAGGAACGGCAACCCGAATCATGACGGATATCATGAAATACGCACACCGCGAAAACTCCGAAGAAATAAAAAAACTCGCCGCACAGCTGATGGGCGTTTACGACATCGGCTCTCTCGGCGGCGGTGTGATCCTGGGCGTTGCCAAGCCAATCATCAAAACGCGCGGCAACGCAAAGGAAAGCGCGATCGTGAATACCGCCGGGATGCTTTTGAATATGGCACATCATAAAGCTGTTTTTGATAAAAAAAGAAACAAAATATAGGGGAAAATTTATGTCAAAAATCAAAATCATGTGTACCTCAACGGGTTGTATTGATTACGCCCCCGAACGCTATAAATCACTCGGAATTGATATTATCCGTATCCACGTTTTCTTTAACGGCAAAGAATACAGAGAAGGGTTAGATCTTGATCCGGTAGAATTCTATCAGCAGCTCGAAACCGTAAAAGACCCCAAAAATCATCTGCCTTCAACCGGAATGCCGGATACCGGGGAAATCATGGCGTGTTTCGACCGCGCGCTTGCCGACGGTTACAACGAGGTAATTGTATACGTGCTTTCCTCCGCACTCGGCGGAACGTATAATAAAATCTGTCTCATTGCCAAAGAGTATGAAGACCGGTTAAAAATCCACGTGATCGATACAAAGATCACCTGCTTTGGAGAAGGGCTTCTTGCCATTAAGGCGGCAGAATATGCACAGCAAGGAATGTCGTGTGAGGATATTCTTAAAGAAACGCGTTGGTCAATGAAGCATCAGGAATTCATCGGTGTTGACGGCAAGCTTGATTATCTTATTTATAACGGCAGACTCAAGGGCGGTAAAGCTTTTATGGGACAGCTTCTCAACATCTGTCCCGTGATTCACTTCTCAAAGGAGGGTGAGCTTGTTCCTCTCGAAAGCGTTCGCACGCCAAAAAAGGCGCTGGCAAGAACCTGCGAGCTGCTGAAAGAAATAATTGGCGACAGAGACCCGAAGGATTATCTCTTGTGGCACGTTTACACAGGTCCGTCGTTGATCGGAACGCTTGAGGAAATCGAAGCAAAGTACGGAATCAAGACCAATCACGAAGCGGTCATCATGTCTCCCGTCAGCGGATGCCACAACGGACCTTGGCTGGCAGGATACGGTCTCTTATTCCTTCGCCGCGAAGACGAGCTGCCGGAGAACTGATATGCTGATCATTAAGGAAGTAAGCTCTGCTCACGACATCAGGGAATTTATTGAATTTCCGCTCAGACTGTATAAAAAATGTCCTCATTTCGTTCCGCCGCTCTATCGTGATGAAAAAAAATTGCTGAAATCGGGCGGATGCTCCGATATTGCCGAATCAATCTTTTATCTGGCAATCGAGGACGGAAAAACCGTCGGAAGAATTCAAGGACTTATTCAAAAGCAATATAACGAGATACATAACGTTTCGCAAAGCCGCTTTACGCGATTTGATACGATCAATGACGGTAAAGTTGCCGATGCGCTTTTGTCCGCTGTTGAAAAATGGAGTCTCGAGCGCGGTATGACCGAAATCTGCGGCCCTCTCGGGGTTAACGATCTTGAGAGAGAGGGATTGCTGATAGAGGGCTTTAACGAAAACTCGACCTTTGAGGAGCAGTATAATTACGAATATTATGCAAAGCTGCTTGAAGACAACGGCTACACACCCGACGTTGATTGGGTTGAATACGAGCTTAAAATGCCGAAACAACGCAACGAGATGCTTTCTCGTGTAGCGAAAAGAACGATGGAGCTTCATAAGCTCCATGTTGCCGATACCAATATACCCAAAAGAACGTATATTGAAAAATACCGTGACGGATTTTTCGATTGCCTCGACATCTGCTACCGCGATCTTTACGGAACAGTCCCGATAACCAAAAAAGCGCAGGACGAACTTGTTGAACAATTTATGTTGATTGTAAACAAAGAATATGCCGTCTTTATCTGCGACGAAAACGAGCGCGTCGTTGGATTCGGTCTTTGTTTCCCCGGTATTGGAAACGCCGTAAAAAAAAGCGGAGGAAGATTAACGTTTCCGACGCTGCTTAAAATTCTGAAAACCGTAAAAAATCCCGAAACCATAGATCTTGGTCTTGTGGCGATCCGTCCGGAATATCAGAATGCCGGAATCAACGCCGTAATCCTTGACGGAATGCTAAAGATCCTTGCGAAAGGCAAGGTTAAAACGTGCGAGACCAATCTGAATCTGGAAAGCAATACGGCAGTCAGAGCGCAGTGGAAATATTTTGATGCGCGACAACACAAGCGCAGAAGATCTTATAAGAAAATTTTGGAGAATAGCTATGTTAGATAAATTAAAAGAAATTCTCGGCAAGGTACTGCCCGAAGTGACTATGTCTGAGATAACCGAAGATACGAAGCTCGTAGACGATCTCGGATTTGATTCGCTCGCTATGATGATGCTGGCAATGGAGCTTGAAGATGCATTCAATTTCAAATTCGCCGAGTTCGTAAAATTTGAGACCGTCGGCGACGTTTGCGGCTACCTTGAATGCCGTATATAAAGAATACCGCGCCTTGATATGAAAAGATTTTTCAATAAACGTCAAATTCTTACGATACCCAATCTTCTGAGCGTAATTCGCCTTGCGCTGATCCCTCTCATCGTTTGGCTGTATAGCTTCAGAAAGAATTACTACGCAGCAATCGGCGTGATTATCCTGTCGGGTGTGACAGATATTGTAGATGGGTGGATTGCAAGACATTTTAATATGATTTCGGATTTTGGAAAAGCGCTTGATCCTCTTGCGGACAAGCTTACACAGGCGGCGCTTTTGCTGTGCTTGCTCTCAAAATACGAGCTGATGCGGGGACTTATCATTATTTTCGGTCTGTGCGAAATCGCAAAACTGACGCTCGGTATCGTTATTGCAAAAAAGCACAACGAAGTGAACGGCGCGAAATGGTACGGCAAACTGAATACCGTCGTTATTTACGCAGCAATGGTGCTTCTGATACTCTTTCCACAGATGAATGAACGTCTTGCAAACGCGCTGATGCTGATTTGCGGCGCGGTTATGATATTAGCGCACGCTCTGTATTTCAGATTTTATTGTAAAATTTTAAGAGAAAAAAGCAAACAAGGAGATACTGTAAATTGAGCAAAAAGGGTTTATGGATCGGAACGGGAATTGCCATAGCAGGAATTACTATCGGTGCTGTCGTGTCGCACGCGATAACGAAAAATTTGGTTCAATTCGCCATTGAGCGCGATCTGCCCAAGAGCTTTGAAAAGAGAAGACCAAAAATAACACAATCGGACAGAATCCGTGAATTTCAAAAGCATATTGATGAAACGGGCGATGCGCTTCTTCTCAAAGACGTTGAAGAAGTGGAGATCACGAGCCGTGACGGGATTCGCCTTGTCGGTCATTGGTATCCTTGCGAAAATGCCAGGCGCGTTCTTATTGCAATGCACGGATGGCGTTCCGCTTGGTATAAGGATTTTGGTATGATCGCAGATTTCTGGCATGATGAGGGATGCAGTATTCTTTTTGCCGAGCAAAGAGCGCAAAACAACAGCGACGGCGAGTATATGACCTTCGGCTATATGGAACGCTTCGACTGCCTTGATTGGGTGAATTGGGTAAATGAGTATACAAAAAAGCAATATCCCATATACCTTGCAGGTGTTTCTATGGGCGCATCCACCGTTTTGATGACGGCAGGACTTGACCTGCCCGATAATGTCGAAGGCGTAATTGCCGATTGCGGCTTTACCTCCGCATACGATATCTGGAAATGTGTCGTAAAGGACAACATGAAACTTTCCTACGGTCTGCGCGGATATATGATCGACCGCATCTGTCAAAAGAAAATCAATACAAACTCCAAGGACATTACCACGATCACGGCAATGCAAAGCACCAAAATTCCAATTTTGTTCATTCACGGCACGGATGATAAATTCGTTCCCATAAGAATGACGTATGAGAACTATAAAGCTTGCAACGCGCCAAAGGAGCTTCTGGTCGTCCCCGGCGCTATCCACGGACAAAGTTATTATGCAGAGCGGGAAAAGTACGAAGCAACGACAAAAGAATTTTGGGAAAAGTATTCCGGTCGCGCCGAAGAATAGAATCAACGGTAAATAGAATCAACACGGAATCTTGCGTCTCATCAAACCGCAGGCAAGCTGCACGCTGACGCGTGATAAGATACAGCCCGAAGGGGCTGATGATATTACACGACTGCGTCGTGATGATATGCCAAGCCTGCGGGGCCCCCAAAACTCGCTTTGCTCGTTTCGGGAAACCCCTACTGCGGCTTGGATAAACAAAAAAGGAACTTTTGATAGACAAAAGTTCCTTTTTTGTTGTGTTACCACTACAAAATCGATCCATTCCACAAATTTTTTCGAAATCGATCCGTGTTTTAAGGCGTGCGGGTATACTTATCCCTTGGCGATGATGGGCACAAAAAATTGTCCGAATTCTGTCGGGCTTTTGCGCCATGCTTGCAAACGAATCTATGTAAAAGATTTGTTATTTGATCAAATCCTCTCGACGATACATTTTAACCTCCGTAAAGCGTACTTCTCTGAATTGTTCATTTCCAAATTCATCAAAATCGTCACAAAATCGACCGAGTTCAATTCTATATAGGCGATTTCCTTCATTGGGATACTCAAGATCGGTGACTATGTTAAGTTCGCCCTGACTATGTAATTCTCTAATCGCATTTCGCAAGGAAAAAGTATTGACAAATCCTTGAATTTGCGAATTCAAAAGCTTTTCAAGCCTTTTCTTGTTTTTAGAATCCATTAAACACCACAATATTTCTAATCTCAAATCTGTTTTAAACTGCATCATCCTGTCAATTGTAAGATCGTTCAGAACTGCTTGTACTTCAGGCATATTTAATGTGTCTGCTATTTTGTCTCGTGTCTTCGTACTGATATGAGACATCCAGCTTTCATGTACAACTTCCGCTTTTGATACTTTAAAATTTAGTTTTCCGTCAAATACTTTTCTAAAAAAGTATATATTTCCCTTATCGTCAGATTTGTAAAAATCCAAAACCTGATATATTCCGTTTCGCATTTCAATATGAAAAAGATCACCCTTTGAAAAGCTCATTTATTGCCTCCTATATATTGCACTTTTCTAATTATATCACAAAACCGTGAAAATTTCAACTGTTTCGTACCGAATCACGTCGAAGACGTGTCCGTTTGCGCGAAGTGCAACATCATTGATGCGAAGCATCACTTCATTTGCCGAAGGCAACTTCATTTACGGTGAAGCCGTAACATCGTTCATTTGTGTCCGCCTTGCGGCGGAATGATGTTAGCCTTCGGCTAAATGATGTTGCGTGCGTTGCACGCAAATGATGTTGTGCCTTGCGGCACAAATGAAAAAATCCAAGCCGATTGGCTTGGATTTTTTGTGTTACCACTACAAAATCGATCCGTATTGCAAGTTTTTTCGAAATCGATCCGTGTTTTAAGGCGTGAGGGTAGACTGATCCCTTGGTATTGACGGGAAGCCGAAAATCCTTGTGGTGTAAGGCTTTTCACATCCATGCTGGAAAACAACCTTATGTATTTCGGGGAAAACTAATAGCCGAAAACCAAAATAGGTAGTTTTGATTTCTTGAATAATTTGTAAACAACCGTTTGTTTCGGTATGGACGGTTTTGCCAACATGCTTACATTATGGAACCGCAATCAGAACGGATTTTCATAAGCGTTTTGTATTTCTTCAATTTCTGCTTTGAGCAAGGCGTTATGGTGATTTAGGTTGAATGTTCTATAGTCCCAAATCTCCTCACGTTCATTTCGTGTGATATAAATTTGCGATTTGCCGGACTCATCGATCTGGGCAATATAATCAGATAATTCATCAACATGAACATCATCCAAAATGCCTCTGCCGCCGCCATCGATAACACGTGGGTATTTACGACCTGTTCCTTTCGCCATACCAGTGATATGTATTACTTGAATCTTGAATATTTGTGAACAGCCGAAATCGTACTCCAGCGAGAGCATATCGCCTTCTTGCAAGTTAATACCATTGAGTTGTATTTTCGTAGCATCAAATGTACCGCCTGTCGATTCTTCTTCCATCATCATTGGCAGCTAAATGGTTCATTTACACTGTTCAATCTGCCCGAAATAGCAGTCAAGCGGTTTTTGCCGTCATAGGTGTAGTGCACCACGTTGTTGCCGCTCTTAACCTCGGTAGCACAGCCGTAGGTGTAGGCGGTATTGTTGGCATTTTCCTCGCCGTCCTCGGTGCTGTGGGTGATGGCGGTCACGCGACCTGCTTCATCATAGCCGTAGGCGAATTCACTGCCGTTGGGGAAAATCTCGCCCAACAGCTTACCGTCACCGGCGGCATAGCGATAGCTTGTCTTGTGCTTGCCGGTGGCATCAGCTTCAGAAACAAGCTTACCGTCCTCGTCATATTCCCTCTCGGAATAGAACTTGGAGGATGCGTCAAGCGTGTTATACGAGATGGTTCTTACCTCACGTCCCTTATCGTCGTATTCGTGTTCAGCGCATCGTAGGACACGTCGCCGTTGGCAATCGCTCTTGCGGTTATGTACTGCTGACGGCGTTGATCACGATAGAAGTCATCGTAAACTTTCTTGGTAACCTCCATGAGCATTCCGTGAAGAGGGAAAAAGAGCTTGTCCTGATAGGTTTCGTCCGTTGCTTCTCTGTGGCAGAGTTCCTCGTAGGTGATCTCCGCGTATTCGTTGTTCTCTAATATAAAAACTTTCTTTGGTGCATATTTCATGCCTGATTCCTCCTGATTTGAATTTTGAAAGTGGGTTGATTTTCAAAATTCGAGCAGGAGGCGCACGGGCAGAACAACAGTTTCTTAATATTTTTGTGCTATAATGAAAAATGCGTCTATTCGCAAAACGCAAATAGGCGCAAGTATATCTATGATTTTGTGAGGTGAATTGTAGTACACTTAGTTGGGCATAACTCCCCCATACAAAAGGATGAAATTCATTTTGGTTATCATTTTAAGATCATTCGGTGGTCTTTTTCTCATCAAATGTATTTCCTTTCACAGTTGTATGTATTGCGATACACAAAAGAGGTAGAACGAGGTTCATTTGTATTTTGGCGGGTGTATTGTAAGATATATAGGGGGTGAATTGCGATGCCTGAATACTCTAAAACTTGGGTGATGCCGTTAGAAAGGCACGCTCAAAAACAACCTTAACCCAAGCACAAGTGGCTGAAAAAGCGGATATTGACAACCGCACCGTATTAAATATTGAGAATAACAAGGGAAATCCCAAGCTCGAAGTATTGTATCCGTTGATCAGAACGCTGAAGATTGATCCGACGGAAATCTTCTATCCGGAAGTACATAGGAATTCTCCCTCTCTCAATCAGCTTCGTATTCTGATCGAAGAATGCACCGAAGAAGAAGCGGCGGCAATCATTCCCGTATTTGAGTCCGTGCTTGCAGCCTTGCGAGATCAAAACGCAAAACTCATTAACTAATAAAAGTGCAGAGCCTGCATATCCATTTTCAGCATGGGTAGCAGGCTCTGCACTTTTGTGACGGGCTCATTTGCTTAATACCATTTTCAGTTGTATGACATCTATCTTTGTTTCCTTTTTGCATTTCGGGCAATAAAGCGGAAATTTTACAAGGACGGTATCCTGATACACCTTCGTTTTTGTCTTTGCTCCGCAAAGCGGGCAAGGTATCCACAGCGATTCGTTTTTGCTATTGTTCAAAATTACACCTCCGAATATAGCATTTTACTCTGCGTTCAACGTCCGGCTTTGGCTATATTCTCTCTTTTGTATGCGGTTATTATAGCATATAAAAGGGAGAAAACAGGGATAGAAATAGGGAGAAATGAAAAAGGCGGTGAGCCGTTACTCACCGTCTTTTTCGCCGTCATGTTCAAAGCGATATCCGACACCCCAAACATTTTGTATGTATTCCGCATTTGCACCAGTGAGTTTCTTTCGAAGTGTTTTGATATGATGCTTTACTACATCATCGACATTATATGCTGACTGATCATCCCATATATGATCGTATAGTTGTTCACGGGTAAAGACCTTTCCGGGATTGCTTGCAAGACGAAACAACAGATCAAATTCCTTGCGTGTCATTTTTAGTTCATTGCCATGAATAAATACTCGACGTTTAGCAGGATCAATCAACAGATCGTTTCCAAACGCAAGCGTATAACACAAATTTCC
>CAYWPS010000005.1:0-20027 GCA_964460165.1 uncultured Ruminococcus sp.
TCTAAATCCCCCTATCCCCTGCGCAAAAGAGGCTGGCTCAAGTTTTTCGAACTTGAGCCAGCCTCGTTTATTTATTGTCTTGATCCTGACTGACCGGAGCGAGCTTACGCCGCCCCGATCTCGCTGTCGTTGGTTTTGTAGTAATTCTTGCCTATGATCTGGAAATATATGTCGTTGGAAATCTCCTTTACCTTGCCGTCATCGAAGGGCGAGTCCAGTCCCGCCGATTCCAGCTGTTCCGTAAAGGTCAGACTATCGTTCTCCCGATTTATCAGAGCCTCGTAAAGCGCGAATCCGTCGCCCGCTTTTCCGGTTATTGAGCTCTCCGCGAAGAAGATGTCAAGCGATACGAGTCCCGCGGTCACGTAGGATTCAACGTAGAAGGGGTATAGGACCGTGTGAGACATAGTGACGTAGGAGAGATCGCCGTCAAAGGATATTTCCTCTCCGTACACGAGCTCAGCTGCGTCCTTTACGATATTCTCGAGCTTTTCGACGGTTATATCGTCGTATTCCAGCTTATACGCAAGGTGCTCGAATACGGAGTAGAAGCTCTGCTCCAGAAGCACGTTCGTTACAAACGCGGACATAGTGTAGTATTCAAGATATTCGTAATTGGCGGAGCGTATCTCGCCCTTGAGCTTAAGAACCGTCAGGAGCTCAAGCGCTTGGGAGGATATCTCGGATATAGCGAGAGAGCTGCTCTCCCCGTAGTTGACGTAGCCGTCGAGGAAGTGACCGAATTCGTGCGCGAGCGTCGTATAATCTCTTACAAAGCCCGTGGCGCTCATAAAGATGTATGGCGAGGAGTTGGTATCGAGATATGCGGTGAACGCTCCGTCATACCTGTTCGTTTCCGCCTTGGATACGTCGTACAGACCGTGCTGGAGCATGTAGGAATACGCATCGCCAAAATCCCCGCCAAGCTCGGAATATACCTCGTACAGCTTGTTTATAACCAGCGCGGTGCTCACGGTAGGCTGAGGATTGGTCTGAAGGTAGCTGTAAAATACCGCGTGCTCGAGATCTCTTGCCACGGGCGCGGTGTATTTGCCTACGTTACCGAGCAGCGACAGCATGTCACTTTCCGAATAGTCGTATCCCATAGCTTTGTACGCGAGCTGCGCGTAGCTCGAGTAGCCCAGCTCGTCGGCGATAAGACGCCTCGTCTTAAGAAGCTCTACGTAGATCGGCTTTTCGAGCTCCGAGCGTTTTTTCTCGTACAGACCGTTGATCGTGCTCAAGACGAGTCGGTAGGAGATGTCATCGTCCGCGTAGTACTCGCCGGCCATGGCAATGACCTCGTCTACCGTGCCCTCCCATGAGTCGGTTCCGTTTATATATACTATCTCCACCGTTGAGGTGCTTATTGAGGAGTATTCCGCCTCAAGGCGAGCTTCCTCCTGCATCAGCTCTATCACCTCGTCGGTGTAGATGCCGCCTGCCGCGTATTCAGCGAGGCTGTATTCAAAGTAATTTTCCTCGAAATACGCGCGGTGCTCCGACAGAGCGCAGGCGACGAGCAGATCCTCAACGGCTCCGGAGAGCCTTGGGTAGTTCGTAGAGATATATTCGTATTCCTTCTGCCAGAACTCCGCGGAGGAGTCCTTGCTGTGATATATTTGCGCCAGAGAGTACATCGTTTTTACGGCGGACAGTCCGTCCTCAAGCGAGCGGATCCCGTTTATCTGATCGTCACGGGAGCCTTCGTTGCCCGTAACGGCAGACGTGACAGCCTCGAATGACTCTATGACCGCTTGGAGATTGGGGCGGGAATATACGAGCTCGTTAAAATTGACCGTTCCGCGTCCGTAATCCTTGTATGCCGGTACTACGATAACGTCGGCAGTATCCGTTATTTCGTTTTTCTCGGTGTCTGCGCCGACGGTCTTGTCCTGATCATTGTCATCGGGATTTGAGCACGCGGAGCTGCCGATGATCATACAGATCAAGAGAAATAAAGCCGTAAGCCTTTTCATAAAATTCTCCCTAAGGTTTTTCATATATTTTAAACTATTCGGTCGGTTTCTTCAACACTAAAGAGATAAAAAAATGAAAACAATTTGTGAATAAGATAAAAAGCACCTACGGTATGCTTTATAATCACGCCGTAAGTGCTTGCTTTTTGATGAATATCCGGATTACTTACCGAGACTTGCCGCGCCGATAATGCCGGCATCGTTGCCGAGGGTCGCGGTTACTATCCTGGTCTTGTTGGGGTTGGTCCTGGTGTACTGATCGCGCTCGACGATCTCGATGAGCGGAACGGTCAGATATTCCTTTTCGTTACACACGCCCCCGCCTATGCAGAGCACATGAGGCTGGAAAATATTGATCATATTAGTGATACCCTCAGCGAGATAGCGGATATATTCGTCGCATACCTCCTTTGCGTAGCGGTCGCCCTGCTTCATGGCGGAGAAGGGCACTCTTGCCGATACGCTGCCGTCGGGTCTTTCCGAGCCGTGCATAAGCGACGGGATACCCTTAAGACTGAGCTCCGTCATCTTTTCTTTGGTCATTCTGGAGAGCGCGGTAGCGGAGGAATACGCCTCCCAGCATCCGCGTCTGCCGCAGGTGCACTGTCTTCCGCCTGCGACGAGAACGGTGTGTCCGAGCTCGGTGCCCGAATAGTTTACGCCGCCGGCGAAGATCTTACCGTTCATGATAACTCCGCCGCCAACGCCCGTTCCGAGCGTGATCATGACCGCGACGCCCGCGCCCTTTGCCGCACCTGCGAGAGCTTCGCCCAGAGCCGCCGCGTTAGCGTCGTTAGCTATGTAGACCTCTTTTATAGGTGAATACTTCTTGAATATCTCACACATGGGAAAGTCGGACATCCGGATGTTGTTCGAGTATTCCACTACGCCCGTTCCGGAGTTGACCGAGCCGGGAGCGGCAATTCCCGCGTAGGATATTTCTGAATAGGATATTCCCGCCTTTTTTATAAGACTGTCCGTAAGAGACGCCATATCCTTTACTATAAGCTCGGGGTCTCTTGAAGCAAGGGTAGGGGCTGATCCCTTGATAACTATATTAAGATCTTCATCGCAGATTCCGACGGCAATATTAGTGCCGCCAAGGTCAATGCCAACAGTATACATGATTTTCTCGCTTTCTTCAGGTGTGTTTCGCACGGTGACGCGGCGCAAGCCCGGTTCCGTCACATATATTTTATATTTTTCTCGCCCGTATGTCAAGCGCAAAGGCGAAAAATATTTTCACATAAGCGCGGCGTGCGGCGTGTTCACAAAAAATTAACATATATAGCTGTTAAATTTTGCGATAGCTATTGAAATCTACACAAAAAAAGTATAGAATACTAAGGACAAAGAAAAATACACAACAAGAGGAAAATAAATGTCAAGATTTGTATATGCAGATAACGCGGCAACGACTCCCGTATCGCGCGAGGTCGTCGAGGCTATGTCCGTTTGCTTTGAGAGCGCGTGGGGCAACCCGTCAAGCCAGCACGGCAAGGGATACGAGGCTAAGGCGCTCGTTGACGACGCGAGAGCCCGTATAGCGCGCTCACTGAATTGTAATGCGAATGAGCTCTATTTCACCTCGTCCGGCACGGAGTCGGATAACTGGGCTATCAAGGGCGCTGCCATGAGGATGAAAAAGAAGGGCAGAACGCATATAGTCACCTCTAAGATAGAGCATCACGCGGTGCTCCATACCTGCGAGACGCTTGAAAAGCAGGGCTTCACCGTCAGCTACGTCGGAGTCGATGAGTACGGCGTTGTGGATATCGACGAGCTCCGCAATACCGTAACCGAGAACACGGCGCTCGTGGCGATCATGTTTGCCAACAACGAGATAGGCACGATAGAGCCCGTGACGGAGATCGCTGAGATCGCTCACGCTAAGGGCGCTCTGTTCTTTACCGACGCCGTTCAGGCGGTCGGCGCGGTAGATATCGACCTTTCCAAGCTCAAGGTCGATATGCTCGCATTATCGGGTCATAAGCTGCACGCCCCAAAGGGTATCGGTATGCTTTACATCAGAAAGGGCGTATTTATCGATAACCTTATAGACGGCGGCGGACAGGAAAAGCGCAAGCGCGGCGGAACCGAAAACGTCCCGTACATCGTAGGTCTTGCCAAGGCGATCGAGATTGCAACGGCGAGAATACCGGAGCTTGACGAGGTGAGAAGAAAGAGGGACAGGCTCATCTCCGAGCTTACCAAGATCCCGTACTCAAAGCTTAACGGACACCCTACGGACAGACTCCCCGGAAACGTGAATATCGGTTTCGAGTTTATCGAGGGGGAGAGTATCCTTATGTGGCTTGATATGGCGGGTGTGTGCGCGTCCACCGGCTCCGCGTGCTCCTCAGCGTCGCTCGATCCCTCCCACGTCCTTTTGGCAACCGGTGTTCCACACGAAAAGGCGCATGGATCGATAAGGCTTTCCATCACGCACGAGACGACTGATGAGGATATAGATTATATACTTGAGGTGCTCCCGCCTATAATCGAGCGACTCCGCAATATGAGTCCTCTTTGGGAAGAAATTGTAAACAATAATAGACAATAATACTATATAATTGACAAAACGAGGAAAACAAAATGCTTTACAGTGAAAAGGTTATGGATCATTTCACCAATCCGAGAAACGTTGGTGAGATAGAGGACGCGCAGGGCGTCGGCGTTGTCGGAAACGCGAAGTGCGGAGATATAATGAAGATATATCTTGAGATCGACGAGAACGATATTATCGTGGATTGTAAGTTCAAGACCTTCGGATGCGGAGCGGCTATCGCTACCTCGTCTATGGCTACCGAGCTTATAAAGGGAAAGAGCGTAAAGGAAGCTCTCGCCCTCACCAACAGCGCGGTCGTTGAGGCTCTCGACGGACTTCCGCCCGTGAAGGTGCATTGCTCGGTCCTTGCCGAGGAGGCGGTAAGAAGCGCTATCGCGGATTATTATAAGAGGATAGGAAGACCTATCGACTTTGAGCTCCCCGAGGAGCACGACGAGGAAGAGGTCGCGGAGGAAGACTGAGCTGATGGGGCGTCGTTTTGATGCCCCTTGCTTCTGTTTGCTCACAAAGATCGCGGAAAGGAGCCTTCAATGAGGATTCTCGTAGGAATGAGCGGCGGACTTGACAGCACTTACGCCGCGCTTAAGCTAATAAATGAAGGGCACGATGTCGAGGGCGCGGTTGCGGTGATGCACGAGTTTTCCGATACGGAGAGCGCGAGGGAGGCTGCCGATTCGCTCGGAATCAAGCTGCACGTCCTCGACGCAGTCAAGGAATTCGGCGCCGTTAAGGAAAATTTCGTCAATGAATACGCCGCGGGTAGAACGCCTAACCCGTGCGTCGTATGCAATCCTTTAGTAAAATTCCGCGTGCTCGCCGACCATGCGCGAGCGAACGGCTTTGACGGGATAGCGACCGGTCATTACGCAAAGGTCGTTACGGTTACCGATAACGGCAAAACTTTCTACACGCTCGAGAGGGCAAGGGATTGCCGCAAGGATCAGACGTATATGCTCCACAGATTGCCGCAGGACGTGTTATCCGTGCTTTATCTGCCGCTTGCGGACGAAATAAAGAGCGAGATCAGGAATAAGGCTCGCGAGTCGGGGCTTGGCGTCGCGGAGAAAAAGGAAAGCCAGGAGATATGCTTTATCCCGGACGGCGATTACGCCTCGTACATTGAAGGAATAAAGGGTGTATTTCCTGCCGGCGACTTCGTCCTCGACGACGGCTCGGTCATAGGACGTCATAAGGGAATAATCAGATACACCGTCGGACAGCGTAAGGGGCTCGGAGTATCCTACGGCGAAAGGATATTCGTCAGCAGGATCGATGCGCCGAGGAATGAGATAGTTCTTTCCGTCGACGGAAGCTATACCGACGAGGTGAGGGTTTCGGATATCGTATTCAGCGGAATGGCGGAGCCTGTCTGCCCTATGGAGCGCAGAGTTTCGGTCAAGCTGAGATACCTTGCTTCTCCTGTTGACGCCACCGTTGCTTTTGACGGTGAGGGCGGGGCGTTGCTAAGGCTTGATACTCCTCAGAAGGCTGTCACTCCGGGGCAATCTGCCGTCATGTATGACGAAAACGTGCTTTTGTGCGGAGGCTTTATCGACTGATCTTACCGCGGAGGATACGGACTGTAAAAAGATCCGCCGCATCTACGACCGCATCCTATAAACAGAATATTAAAAGCGCTTGATGCCCGTCTCCGTGACCGTGTGCATCAGGCGCTTTTTTAGCCTTTTTTTATTCATTTTCGGGCGGTTTTGCGGCGATTTTAAAAATTCATCCGTAGAAAATTCGAAAGCCTTTTTGTACAAGATAAACAAAAACAAAAAACAAGCGGTAACAACGCGTCAAAACGCTTTTTCAAAACTTGGTTTTGGTAAATTGCATTTACATTGCTTGTATTTTTGCCTACTTTTTTGGGCATTTTTTACTTGAAAATGTAAATTTAATTTACCGACAACGGTTCGATACAAAAATTTGAACATTTTTTAAGCAAACTATAATTTACATAAAAAAGAATCACGGTTTTATTGAGATCGAAAACCCGCTTTTTTAAGTGCCCGGCGCATTTTTTAACCTGTTGACATTTTTTAGGCGTTGTGCTATAATTTTACGTGTAATTTATAGCGTACCGTCGGTATGAGCGGCAGTCTGTCCGGACTGCGTTGTTTTTTTCCGCGTGTATGCGTATAGGTACAAATTCATTTTGGAGGAAACAGAACATGAAGAAGACACGTTTTCAGAAAGTTTTATGCTTTATACTTTCTGTGACGATGCTGTTGTCTGTATGCGGGGTTACGGTTTTCGCATCCTCGGATAGCAGTGGGTCATCCTACAAGGATCCCACGTCCGATGAGAAGAACCCATACAGCGCTTCCACTCTCGAGGAGATGAAGGCGCTCGTAGGTACTCTTTCATATGCCGATTACCTGAACACCTACAGCGAGCAGCGAGACGAGTATCGCAAGAATCTGACGAGCGGTCAGATCACCTACTCGCCTATCTCGATCGACATCCTTGGATTTACTACGGACGCCGATATTGAGGTAAACGAGGGGAAGATCGCCGAGATCGTTTCTGAGAATCAGATGTGTATCGACTCTATGGCCGAGAACGCAGATGCTTGGGTAAACTTTGATAAGGATGCAAACGCCGATAGTTCGGTCTATCTTCCCGCTCAGGGTTACGCGTCCTGGCAGGTTACGCTCTCGGCGGAGCAGGAGGGCTTTTACTACGTCAAGATCGAGTACTACTCGGTTCAGACGGATGAGAGCAGTATTTCCGCGATAGAGAGAAAATTCAAGATCGACGATAAGGTGCCCTTCAACGAGGTCAGCTCAATTAAGTTCGACAAGAATTGGGCGTACGTCTACGATGACGGAATTACGGCTTCCGAGCCCGAGTCCGTTCCCGGCGAGCCCGATTCCTACGACATTGATTACGAGCTCCGCGATGACGGATACTACAAGATCATCACCGAGGTGAAGGACGAAAAGAAGACCGTCACCACTTACAGAATAATGCAGGACATCAACGGCAACTCCATGGCTCCCGAGGCGAGCCCCGAGGCAAGCTGGAATACCTACTACGTCAAGGATTCCTCCGGCTACTACGACGGCGCCTTTGAGTTCTATTTCAGAGAGGGTACTCACCCCATAACTCTCGAGGCAGAGCGCGAGCCGATGGTCATCAAGTCCATAGAGCTTATTCCCGTTCTTGATCCCATTACCGTTTCCGAGGTTGACGGCACGGTAACTCTTACACAGAACGATATCCCCAGCTATGCTGATATACTTGAGCAGTACAAGCAGAACGATATGTACAACGCTCCCGAGATCGACGATAACGATGAAAAGAAGGGCATAGTTCAGATCGAGGCTGAATTCCCCGATTTCGTATCCGACTCCTCGGTAGCCGCTACCAACGATAACACCTCTGCTATTACGTATCCCATAGCCTCTGACGCTCAGCTCTATAACGTTATAGGCGAGAACAGCTACAGCGCGGTCGGACAGTGGGCTGCTTACAAATTCAAAGTGAACAGCACCGGTCTTTACAATCTCGCTATGAGATTCAAGCAGGATACTCTCCAGGGTATGTACATCTGCCGTACGATCAAGCTCAGCGGCGGACAGTACGGCGAGGAGGACGGTACTCCCACCGTTCCCTTCCAGGAGGCGTATCAGGCAGAGTTCAACTACGATAAGAAGTGGCAATCCGAGTTCGTATCCAAAGACGATACCCCCTTCCTCTTCTACTTCGAGGAGGGTGTTGAGTACACCGTTTACTTTGAGTGCTCGCTCGGTACGCTCAAGGAGTACATACAGAGAGTAGAGGTTTCGCTTGACAAGATCAACGCCTGCTACCTCAGCATCCTTCAGCTTACCGGTACCGATCCCGACGAATACCGTGATTACAACTACATTTCGGTTATGCCCGAGGTGCTCGTAACTCTTCTTGAGGAGGCTCTTGAGCTTATGTCGGTCAAGGAAGGTCTCGAGGCACTCTGCGGAACAAACGGTTCTCACATAGCAACCCTTGAAACCATCGCGATCCTCCTTAATACCATGGGTAAGGATGACGGTGTTGACATCGCGGCTAACATGACTACGCTGAAGTCTTATCTCGGTACTCTCGGTACCTGGATCAACAACTCCAAGGCAGCGTCTATGATGGTTGACTCCATCTGGGTGATTCCCGCTACCGAGGAGGACGGTGAGATCGTTGCTGACGAGGACGCGCTTCCCAAGGCTAAGGCAGGCTTCTTCAGATCTGTCTGGTTTGAGATCAAGTCCTTCATCAGCTCCTTCTTCGTAAACTACGATCAGATGGGTCTTACCGAGATCCCCGACGAGAACACTCTCAGCATTGACGTATGGCTCGCTACCGGTCGTGACCAGTCTCAGATCTGGCGTACGATGATAGACGCGAACTCTCCCGACGGATTTACTTACAATACGGGCACGGCGGTCAGCCTTAAGCTCGTAACGGCAGGAACGCTTCTTCCTTCTATACTATCGCGTAAGGGTCCTGACGTATACCTCGGTCTTGGCGCGGCGGACGTTATCAACTACGCTATCCGTGAGGCAGTTCTCGGTGTCAGCGGCAACGTCAGCGAGGAAAATATGAGCGCCGAGGATAACGCGATATTCTCAAGCACCTACTATTCATACAGAGATTCCGAAGGCATAACCACCACCGATCAGGAGAGAAGCGGTGAGGAATACACCTTCATATCAAATACGTTTAATACCGCCATCGAAGGCAGCTTCGTTGACGCGGCAATGGATACGGTAACGCTTCTCGACGTTACTTAC
This sequence comes from uncultured Ruminococcus sp., assembly GCA_964460165.1. Classification (GTDB taxonomy): domain Bacteria; phylum Bacillota; class Clostridia; order Oscillospirales; family CAG-272; genus UBA1740. Next base: position 9,318 of record CAYWPS010000005.1, read on the forward strand.
GGTATCCCTCAGACTATGACGTTTGCAATGATGTTCTACAGAATGGACGTTCTTGCGGATCTCGGTCTTGAGGTTCCCCAGACGTGGGATGAGCTTCTTTCAATTCTTCCTGTTCTTCAAAGCAATAATATGTCCATCGGCGTATCTTATATCGATGCTCTTGACTTCATGATCTACCAGCAGGGCGTAAATATGTGGAAGTACACCGATGAGTCCCTTTACGAGTCCAAGTATGCGGGCGCCAGAATAAATCTCGATCACAACATTGCGCTTGAGACCTTCGACTTCACCTGCAGACTTTATACAGACTATTCGTTCCCCGTATCTTATGATGCGTCCAACCGTTTCAGAACCGGTGAGATGCCTATCATAATCGGCGGTTATTCGGGCATTTACAATACTCTCACCGTATACGCTACTGAAATTGAGGGTCTTTGGGAATTCTGCTCGCTACCCGGCTCCAAGAGAGCGGACGGCACCTTCAACTACGACTCCCTCGCGGGTATCAGCGCGTCAGTAATTCTTTACGGCTGTACCGGAGACGAGCTTCTCGCCTCCTGGCAGTTCCTTCAGTGGCAGACCGGTGAGACCGCTCAGGCAGATTACGGTAACAGAATGGTTGCCCTTATAGGTCCCTCGGCTAAGTACGAGACCGCTAACATTAAGGCTATCGACAACCTCTCCTGGACGGCAAAGGAAAGAGCGGCGATAATGAATCAGATGGATCATCTTTCTTCCATAGTCAACTATCCCGGCTCGTATATCATAACCAGATATACTCAGTTCGCCTTCCTTGACGCGGTAAACGAGTCCGCAGATCCCATTGATGCGCTCAGCGGTTATATCGAGGCTATTAACACGGAGATAGCGCGTAAGCGTGAGGAATTCGGTCTTTGGGTTCCCGAGTCATCCGACGATGAGCCTCCGCAGATCAGCTCCGCAGATGAGACAAACGAGTAAAGGAGAAAAATAATGTCACAGATTTCAGAAGCTAATCGTCCGGTAAAACGTTCGGAAGTTTCTAAGCTGAGATGGACATGGCAGGAGATGAAGAACAACAAGACGGCTTACTTTATGTTGGCTCCGTTCTTACTGTTGTTCATCATCTTCACGGTCCTGCCCGTTGTGCTTTCGATAATTCTGAGTCTTACCGACTTCAATATGTTGCAGATGCCGAACTTCCTTGGCATAAGCAACTATATGACACTGTTCCTTGACGATGAAATTTTCATTCTCGCCATTCAGAACACTATGATATTTGCCGCTATAACCGGCCCTGTGTCATACATTCTCGCACTCTTGGTTGCTTGGTTCATCAACGAGCTTCCTCCCAAGATCCGTGCGGTTGTAACGCTTGTATTCTACGCTCCCTCTATTTCGGGTAACGCGTACCTTGTATGGAAGACCCTGTTCTCCTCCGACTCTTACGGTTGGGCAAACGCGGTCCTCATCAAATACGGAATTATAACACAGCCGATCCTCTGGTTCCAGGATGCGGATTACGTAATGCCTCTTTGTATCGTCGTTGCTCTTTGGACGTCGCTCGGTACGGCATTCCTTTCCTTCATCGCGGGCTTCCAGACCATCGACCGCTCAATGTACGAGGCGGCTGCCGTTGACGGCATCAAGAACCGTTGGCAGGAGCTCTGGTACATCACTCTCCCCACTATGCGTCCTCAGCTTATGTTCGGTGCTGTCCTCGCGATCACCAATTCATTCGGCTTCGGCGCGGTAGTTGACGCGCTTTGCGGATTCCCGTCGGTCGACTACGCGGCGCATACGATAATGCACCATCTGAGTGACTACGGCGGCTCAAGATACGAGATCGGTTACGCCTCGGCAATAGCCGTGATCCTCTTCGTTATAATGTTCGCAAGCAATATTATAATTAAGAAGGCTCTTTCGAAGGTAGGTGAGTAAGTATGGCAAGAGAAAAATTACAAAAGCTCAGAACACGCGGTCACCGAGTAGTTCTTAACAGATCTGCGGGCGGTGATACCGGTATTACCATCATGCTTACCCTCCTCGGTATGTTCATGTTCGTACCTATGTATTACGTTGTAATTCAGGCTCTTAAGCCTCTCGACGAGCTCTTTATGTTCCCCCCGAGATTCTACGTAATCAGACCCACTCTCGAAAACTTCGGCGACCTCTTCACCCTTATGAGTGACTCTTGGGTTCCGTTCTCGAGATACATATTCAATACGGTGTTCATTACTATTTGCGGTACTCTCGGAAACCTTATATTTGCTTCTATGGCGGCATACTCGCTTGCAAAGCTTCGTTTCCCCGGAAGAAACGTGATCTTCCAGATCATAGTAATGTCTCTTATGTTCCATTCCACCGTTAACCAGGTAACTCACTTCATCATTCTCTCGGCATTCGGCTGGATCGACACCTACCTTTCGGTGATCGTTCCCTCCATGGCGGGTACGATGGGTCTTTACCTTATGAAGCAGTTTATGGAGTCCTCGGTTCCCGACACGGTTCTTGAGTCCGCGCGTCTTGACGGCGCGAGCGAGTTCCGTATCTACCTCACCATCGCGATGCCTATGGTTAAGCCCGCTTGGCTGACGCTTATGGTTGAGTGCTTCAAGAACCTCTGGAACTCCGGCTCGTCCATCTACATTCACTCCGAGGAGCTCAAGACCTTCAACTACGCTATTCAGCAGATAGTTTCGGGCGGTATCGCGCGTTCCGGCGCGGGCGCGGCTTCCACGGTCGTAATGATGATGGTGCCCATTATGATATTCGTATTCAACCAGAGCCAGATCGTGGAAACGATGGGATCCTCCGGTATGAAGGATTAAGGAGGTATCAGATGAAAAAAATAGCTAAGATTCTTATACTCTCTCTTGCCTTCGTTCTGTTATTCGGCACGATTTCCTCCACGGCGTACGTGGCTTACGACACCTATACCTACTCCATCAGCGGTACGCAGATGCTTTCTCCCGCGGCTTATTCAACCAACACCTCCATAACCTCTATGGATATGGGACTTGGCTCGACTCAGCTTAAGGAGGTTAAAGACATAGTTACCGACGAAAGCGGAAACGTGTATATCGCGGATGCCGGAAATAACAGGATCGTAGTTCTGAACAAGTACTACAAGGTCACCAAGATCATAGATACCTACTACGATGATGCCGGCAAAGAGGTCAAGTTCAATCATCCCGAGGGCATCTTCGTAACCAACCCCGAGAAGACTGCCGACGGAAAGGGTCACATTTATATATGCGACACCAACAATAAGGCGATAGTAGTATTCGACAGAGAATACAACTACGAGAGAACGATCTCCGCTCCCAGCAGCCCTCTGCTTAATGCTTCCAACTTCATTCCCAACGCTGTCGCAGTTGATATTTACGGCAGGATCTTCGTCGTTGCGACTCAGATAACGGAGGGTATCGTTGTTCTTTCCAGCGACGGCGACTTTACCGGATATATCGGCGCGCAGAAGGTTTCCTACAGTATTATAGATATAATATGGAGGAAATTCCAGACGAAAGAGCAGCTCGCTCAGCAGGAAAGAAACATCTCGGTATCCTATAACAACCTTACGGTCGACGATGACGGATTCGTTTACGCGACCTCCGACAAGATCGACGAGTCGGAGCAGCTGAAGGCGATCAAGTCGAAGGCGTCGGATTACTCGCCCGTTAAGAAGCTTAATGCTACCGGTCACGAGATCATGAAGCGTAACGGCTTCTTCGATCCCGGCGGAGAGGTAGACGTCTTCTACGCCGACGAGGTCTCCAAGATAACCGACATAACGCTCGGCCCGGAGGGCATGTGGACCATACTTGATCACAGCCGCTCTAAGTTCTTCACCTACGATCAGCAGGGCAATCTGCTCTTTGCGTTCGGTGACAGCGGCGAGCAGCTCGGAAACGGCGAGGACATTCAGGCTATCACCTATCAGACGGTGGATGATACCTCTTATCTTCTCGTTATTGATAAGACTGCCGACGCAAGCAACGTATATAAGCTTATCGTTTATTCTCCCACGGAGTATTGCGAGACGATCATCAGCGCGCTTCGCAATCAGAATGAGCACGACTACGATTCCTCCATCAGATATTGGCAGGACGTTCTTACCAAGAACAACAACTTCGACCTTGCGTATATAGGTATAGGTAAGGCGTTGTACAGCCAGAACAAGTACGATGAGGCGTACGAGGTGCTTCAGAACGCTTACGAGACCACCTACGCATCCAAGGCGTTTGCCGAGGCGCGTAAGGAAATTATCGGTAAGTGGATAATTCCTATCGTTATCGCGGTTCTGGCGCTGATAATCGGAGTTGTTAAGTTCCTCGGTTACGCCAAGCGTAAGAATAAAGAGGCTACGCTCAAGGTCGGACGCAAGACTTATTGGGAGGAGCTGCTTTATCCCTTCCACCTCTGCTTCCACCCGTTCGACGGCTTCTGGGATCTGAAGCATGAGAAGAGAGGCTCGGTAAGAGCCGCAACGACCATCCTCGGCATTACCATCGTCGCTATGTTCTACAATTCGATAGGTAAGGGATATCTCTTCAATCCCGAGGATAACTACAGTACCATTTTTGTTTCGATAATATCCATAGTAATACCCGTTGTTCTCTGGTCGGTATCCAACTGGTGTCTCACCACGCTGTTCGACGGAGAGGGAAGCATGAAGGATATTTATATCGCAACCTGTTATTCGCTCGCCCCCCTTCCGATCTTCCTGATCGTATCTACGGTCCTTACCAACATTATGACCACTACCGAGGGATCTATGGTCAACCTTCTCGTAACCATAGGCTTCATCTGGACGATAATGCTCCTGTTCTTCGGTACTCTCGTAACCCACGATTATTCGCTCGGAAAGAACGTTATTACGGTTCTCGGAACGGTTCTTGCAATGGCTATTATCATGTTCGTTATCATCCTCTTCGGAAGCTTGGTAATGAAGATGGTCACCTTCGTGATAGCTATTTTCAAGGAAATCGGAAACAGAATGTAACAGAGGAGGAAATGAATATGAAATTAAAAAGAATATTATCGTCCGCCCTGGTCGTTATTATGCTGTTCTCGGCAATAGCGGTTCTGCTTCCCGTACAGGCACAGGCGGCGCACTACTCGTCCACTTCGGTTAGCTCCGACAGACTCAGTGATGACGCAGTAAAGAAAATAGTAGAAAACTACAGTAATTCCGCATATTCATCCGCTGAGGAGATGTTCCTCGCGGATCTTGAAGGCGATCCCGACGTCGAGGGCGACACCTACCTCGATTATGCTACGAACGGTACCTATTCTATCTACGTAAACAGGTACACGGGCGTTATGTATTACAGAAATGAGCTCACCAAGGAAATGCTCACGAGCAATCCTTATAAGCTTAAGGGTGTCGGCGGCTCTGAGGAGTTCATGAGTCAGGTTTCGGTTGTATTCTCTACGGTTTCCAATACCGGAGTTACCGAGACCTACCAGAGCTACACATGGGCAGCGCTGAAGAATCAGATCTCCGTAACCAAGATAGATAACGGTCTTCGCGTCAGCTACGCTATCGGCGAGACTGCTACGCGCTGTCTTATTCCCATCGAGATAACGGCAGAGGAGTTCGAGAAGGATATTCTCGGTCCGATGTTTGAGACTCTTTACGAGAAGATGTGCGAAAATCTTGGTGAGGAATACGCGATTCGCTACTTCGGCAGCGACTCGGATTATTACGATGAAGAAAAGGTTTACGCGGACAGACTGCTTCATACGACCTCTATAAGCGCTTATTCAAACGATTTCTCGACCAAGATCGCGCAGTACAAGGCTGCAACTCCCGGAGCTAACAAAGACGTTGAGATCGTAAGTAAGATCGCCGAGGTTACGAGAATCATGGATGCCATAAAGATCGTATTGTATGCTTATCAGCCTTACAACCCCGCTCACTCGTCATTCAAGTATGATGAGACAACGCACCCCCAGATCACAGCTGAAGGTGTGGCTGCGTACAAGTTGAAGGATACTGATTTCTCTCAGATGGCATCTAAGGCAAAGTATATCAAGAACTACTGTCCCGACTACACCTTTGAAATGATGTATGAGGACGAGGAGCTTTGCGGATACACTCACGTCAACGAGCTTCAGCCCGTGTTCAGATGCTCTCTTGAGTATACGTTTAACGAGGATGGCTCTCTCAGCGTAAGACTTCCTTCAAACTCTATCGTGTTTGATGAGACCGAGTATATCCTCAAGAGCATAACTCCTTTACAGCATTTCGGAGCTGCCAGCTTTGCGCAAGACGGTTATATCTTCCTTCCTGACGGAAGCGGATCTATAATCGAGTTTGAGGACTTCAGAGGCGGTAACATCGCAATGTCCTCCTCGCTTACCTTCTACGGCAGTGACTATTGCTATTCCGAGATCTCCGGAGCTCACAAGCAGCCTCTTACGATGCCGGTCTACGGTATAGCATCGCAGACGGAAAACTCAAGCTTCGGTTATTTCGCTATACTTGAAGAGGGCTCTTCGATGGCTTCTTTGAATATCAAGTATAGGTACAGCACCTTTGATGAAGGCTCGGTATACACGACCTTCACACCTTACCCATCCGACAAGTTCGACCTTTCCGATACGATCTCGGTAGGCGGAACTCAGTTCTATACCAAGGTTTCCGAGTCCAAATACTCCGGTTCCTATGTAACGAGATACGTAATGCTTTCGGATAAGTCCGATTATGCCGCAAGTTACGTTGGCATGGCGAGCTATTACCGTGATTATCTCGTTAAAAACGGCACGCTTACCGAGCTTGAAAACGTAAGCGACGATCTTCCTCTTTATCTTGAGGCTCTCGGTTCCATTGAAATAGTGGAGAAGATACTTACTTTCCCCGTAAACGTATCCAAGCCGATAACCACCTTTGAGGACATTATCACCATGTATGAGGATCTTGGCAACGCTAAGCAGAAGCTGCTTGATAAGGCAGCCGAGTATGACGCCCTTGCCGAGGCGGAAGAGGATAATAACGATCTTAGGGAATCGTATATGGAAACGGCTGAGAATTACAGAAGGCTGTCTGAGGAAATTGTAAATATCGATAACATAAACTTCAAGCTCACCGGATTTACAAACGGCGGTCTCACCTCCACTTATCCCACAAGGGTAAAATGGGAGAGAGTTCTCGGTGGCAAGAGCGGCTTTAAGGCGCTTCTCAAGACTGCTGATGAATATACCGATGACGATTCTAACTTCGGTGTTTATCCCGATTTCGATTTCCAGTATATCAGCTATACCTCGCTCTTTGACGGCGTGGGTAAGCGTAATACGGTTTCCAGAATGGTAGATAACCGTTATGCGTCCAAGCAGGTTTATAACAGCGTTACTCGTGAGTTTGAGACCGTGTACGCTATGATAGTTTCCGCGGACGCGCTTGACAGACTCTATGATAAGTTCATTAAGAAGTACGACAATTACGATGCTGTCGGAATTTCCGTATCTACTCTCGGATCTGATCTCAACTCCAACTTCGACAAGAAGAATCCCGTTTCGCGTGATGAAGCTCAGGGCTACGTATCCGATCTTCTTGACAGGATTGCCAACGAGAGCGAGTACAGCGTTATGACCTCTCAGGGTAACATCTACGCGGTTAAGTACGCGGATCATATCCTTAACGTATGCACCGATTCGAGCTATTACAGATTCTCGTCCTATACCGTTCCGTTCATAGGCATGGTTCTCCATGGCTACGTTAATTACGCCGGTGCGGCTCTTAACTATTCCGGTTCTCCCGACTATGACCTTCTTCGTTCTATAGAGAACGGCGCGTCTATCTACTACGTCGTAGGATATCAGAATAGTGATCTTATGAAGGATGACGAGGAGTTTAACAAGTACTATTCGGTAAGCTATGAAAACTGGTTCGACGATATCGTTGAGAAGTACGCGCTCCTTAACGCGCAGATCGGTGACATCCAGGACTTCAAGATAGTAAATCACGAGGTCCTTATCGGCGAAAGAGTTATTGACAGCGACGAGCAGGCTGCTAATCTTGAGGCTCTTAAGAATGAGTTTATTGATAACTTCCGCGCTGAGCTCGAGGCAAAGATAGACGCAAAGCTCTATGATCTTCGTATGGCAGGCGACGTTACCACCAAAATCGCCGTCGATGCTGATATCGATGCTCTCGTAGCCATCGCTCACGAAATGTTTGAGCTTGACGCTGACGAGAATCTTCCCGCAAGCTTTAATGACTCTCTTGCTTCCGTGCTTGCAAGCTTCCAGGAGGAGTTTACTTACGCTCCGGGCGATCAGACGGCGAGTGTTTACGTTGATTCGCTCAACTATGAGAGCAAGTATCAGTACGTTACCGGCTCCACGGCGCGCGATGATGACTACGATTATACCGATTACACCGTAGATAACGATTTTATCGTTATGGTTACTTACCGGCACGAGGATGGAAGGACCCGTTCCTTCATTCTTAATTACAACATTTATTCCGTAGAGGTTACTCTTGAGAACGGTGAAAGCTACGTTGTCGAGAAGTATAGCTTCGCGAGAATTGACGGATAAGGAGGGACTATGGAAAAAACGTTAAAAATTAAATCACGCCGTCCTGCGTCCCTCGAGAAGAGAAAGGCGAGAGCGGGTTACGTCTTCGTTCTCCCATTCATTCTCGGAATAGTGCTGATATATCTGCCTATTCTGATAGACTCTCTCTGGTTCAGCTTCTATACCTCCGTACCCGCAGGCCGCGGTACTTACGTATATGAGTTCAAAGGACTTGAATACTATCAGTACGCATTTACAGGCTCTCCCGACTTCGTGAGCAAGCTTCTTTCCGGCTTGCAGCAGCTGATATTTGAAGTGCCCGCAATTATCATCTTCTCGCTGTTCGTAGCGGTAGTTCTTAACCAGAAGATGCTGGGACGCGCGGCATTCAGAGCGATCTTCTTCGTTCCCGTTATTATTTCGACCGGTCTTATGGATTCCATCAACGGAAGCGATATTGCATCCTCCGAGATGAGCGGCGGTATCGATGACGGCTCGGGAGGCGGCATTATCAACGTAATGCAGGTCGAGGCGCTCTTCCGTGAGATGGCTGTCGGAGGCGAGCTTGTTACCTACGTAGTTGATCTCGTAAACAATATTTATAACATCATTAACTATTCCGGCGTACAGATGCTTATATTCCTCGCGGGTCTTCAGTCGATCTCCGACTCTATCTACGAGGCGTCGCGCATTGACGGCGCTACAGGCTGGGAAACCTTCTGGAAGATAACCTTCCCGATGATTTCACCGATGATACTTGTTAATGCCGTGTATACCATAATCGACTCCTTCACGAGATCGTCGAATATCACGATGAACTATATAAAGAATATAAGTGATTACGGTCAGTCGTCGGCAATGTATTGGATTTACTTCATATCCGTAATGTTGATCATTGCGGCGGTAGCGGGTGTAGCTTCTACGTTCATCTTCTACCAGAGAAGGGATTAAGGAGGTGCGATGGAAATGACAAACAATAGCAGTACTCCTGTTATAACCAAGGATACGAAGAACAAGATTCACGTTGACTATGAGGGTAAGCTTTCTGTTAAGGAAAGACTTAAGAGGAAGCTTTCCGAGTCTAATACTTGGATCAAGGCGGGCGTTAACGTTATCAGATTCATTCTGATGCTCGGTATCTCCTTCGTTATTATCTATCCCTTCATCGCGAGAATCGCGGGCTCGTTTATGACCTACGAGGACGTTATCGACTCCACGGTTGCGATAATCCCGAAAAATCCTACGCTCGAGATATATAAGGCGATAATCAACGAGAACCATTACTTTGAGGCCCTGTTCAACACGGTACTCCTTTCTCTCACTTGTGCGATCATACAGACTATCGTGTCTTGCCTGATCGGATACGGTCTTGCAAAGTTTAAGTTCAAGGGCAATAAGCTCATCATGGCGCTTGTAATCTTTACGATGATAATTCCTCATAACGCGCTTAGCTTATCCATGAAGATGCACTTCTCCCGCTTTGATCTCTTTAACGTAATTACGTGGGGTAATAAGGGCTTGTTCCAGCTTTTGCTTGGACACAATATTACTCTTACCAACACGTTTACACCGTACATCATTATGTCGATTGGCGGTCTTGCGTTCAAGAACGGTCTTTACATCTACCTTATGCGTCAGTTCTTTAAGGGCGTTCCCGACGAGCTTGAGGAATCTGCTTACGTTGACGGATCCGGTGTATTCCGCACCTTCTTCCAGATCATCCTTCCTCTTTCCGTTCCGATGATGATTACTATATTCCTGTTCTCATTCTCGTGGCAATGGACCGATGAGTTCTACGCAAGCGTATTCCTTCCCGCTAAGTTCGGAGATTCCAGCAAGGTTTATATGATGCCTGACGTATATCAGCATTTGCCAAACGCGCTCTCCAAGGACGGTATGCCCGGCGTAGCCGTTTACAACAACGTAATTCAGAATACCGGCGGTATGATGATCATTGCGCCTTTGATCGTATTGTATCTCTTCTGCCAGAAGTATCTGGTACAAGGTATCGAGCGTTCCGGATTGGTTGGATAATTTTGGTGTAAACCGCCGTTTTCTACCAAGGCTCGCAATAGGTAACTATTGCTTCGGGTAGAAGAACGACGCTTTCCCCGCAAAATTCCCCAAACCAATAGCTTGGCTGTACTATGGGTGTAAACCGCCGTTTTCTACCAAGGCTCGCAATAGGTAACTATTGCTTCGGGT